>SFOB01000146.1 GCA_004554075.1 Treponema sp. | reverse complement strand
CTCTTCCTGCTAAAGGTTACTTAAAGCCTTATTTCAATGACTATGAGGCTTGGAAAAATACTCCTATGGGTGCAACTGGTAACCTGTATATAGAGGTTGGTAACTTCTATGACCATCCAGACCTACAACAGGGATTACTTGAAAAGGTATATACATACGAGGTATCAGACGGTCTTATACTTGAGGAAGTAGTAAGTCAGGGAGAAATTGTTCCTATCAAGGATATATCTGTACTCATTCAACCAGAAGGTACTGATGGCGTTGAACTGAAAGTACCATAACCGGGCAACAATACTCGGTTACACTAATTAAATACTGAACATTCACATTAAATATAAAGAATATGCCTAGTACACCAAAAGTTAACTTTAACTTCATCAACAATAACGTTGAAGAAAGTTCACCTTTGAATGGTATTTCTACTATCTTGGCAAGAACCACCAAGGGCCCTGTCCTTGACCCTTCGACCTTGATTAAGTCCATTACCCAATTCAAGCGAATGTTCGGAGAGGAGATTGTCCCGGATGGCTCTGTATCTAATATACAGAAGGCTCTGGATAACGGTTCTATCCTCCGAATAGTTCGAGTAGTTGGCAAAGGTGCTACCCTCGGAACAGTAAACGAGGGTAATGCAGTTATCACCATTAAGCTTGGTGATGTAACTAAAGGTCTTAAGCTTACCACTCGTGGAGCTGGAGAACCTATCGGAACCGGTAATACTTACACGGTTAAGTTCACAAAACAACAGAACACTGTCTACTATCAGGTGATAGATGCAAATGGCAGCCTTCTAGAGTCCGGTCCTGTATTTACATATAAATCTAAGGACGATATCAATAACACCTCTATTGATTACCTTGCACTTGCCCAGTGGATATCAATTAACCCTTACTTCAAAGTTACTTTGGGGGACGGAGGTAATATGGAATCCTTCCTTACCGAGCTGGCTAAGGCTGACGGTACTGCGGTTGCAATAGAGGTAACATTGGTAGAATCATCAGAAGGTACTATCGGTACAACAGAAACTCAGAAGCCTACTTCTGAGGAGTTCATTGCTGCCCTTGACTTCGTAAGAGATTACACCGATGCTTATAACATTGGATTCTCTCACCTGGAACAGCACCTTGGAAGTGCTTCAGAGGCTATCAAGGTTTACAAGGAACTGAGAGTCATGGTAGATGAACTCAACGAGTTCCGGGCTTTTATCGAGGTACCTTGGTTCAATGCCGATGGTAGCATTCGTACTAAAGCTCAGGTAATTGCTGCAGCCGACCAGATAGTTAATACTATCGGTAACTCCAAGTGGGTTTCTTACTTCACCGCAGGTCTTAAGTATAACAATGCTTTCGGCATTTCTCAGGCTTCAGATGTTCTTGGTACTACAATCGGCTTGGCAGATGCTTCTGCTTCTTCATACGGATATAACTATTCGTTTGCCGGTGTAAACCGAGGAGTAGTGCCTAATGCTCAGGGACCAGTTCTTCCTAACTACGGTTCTCCTGCAAGGGTAGATGACCTGGAAGAGTTTGCTCAGCATTATCTGAACTTGTATGTTATCAAGGATACTCCTTCCTTCGGTAAGAGAACTGTTCTCTGGCATAACTTTACTTCTCAGGTAAAGCAGGATTCTTTCCGATTCCTGGGAGTAACTGGTTTGGTGCTTAACATCAAGAAGACTCTCCGTCCTATTATGGAGTCCTACATTGAAGAGCCTAACTTCTGGGGAACCTGGAAAGAGATGTATCTCCGAGTTAAGCCTCTTATCGATGAGTGGGTAACTAACGAAGCTATGACTGACCCTGTATGGGAGGGTGACCAGGATGCTACTTCCTGGAATGACTTGGTAGTAAATACCGAGGCAGAAGCTCGTCAGGGACACTACAAGGCAAGATTCCATTTCAAGGATATTGTGGCTTTGCAGGATATAACTATCGATGTCATTATCGACAAGGCTTCTAAGTCCGTATCTATAGATGTGGTAGATAATGCTGCTTAACAAAATGTATAACCGTTAAAACTGTGTAACAATGGGAGCAAAGATTAAAAATCCCCGTAAGAAGTTTCTCTTCTCTATACAGTTTCCAAAGCACCCGATAAATCCTTACCTGTGTCAGAAAGTTACTACTCCTGATGTATCTATAGACCAGGTAGAACACGGAGACATCAACCGGGATGTTAAAACTGCAGGTAGAGTTAAGGTAGGAAACTTGGTAGTAGAGAAACTCAAAACTACCTCTGGTTCTGATACTTGGATATGGGACTGGCTATTTGCCTGTCAGGATATGATTCTCGGAGGCGGCTTGGTCCCTCGGGATTACTTTGAAACAATGGTAGTCAACGAGCTTGCCGAAGATGGAGTAACTATCCTCAACACTCATGTATACGATGAAGTTTGGCCATGTAAGATTGATGGTCTGGACTTTGACCGAACTGCTTCGGAAAATACAATCGAGCATATCGAATTCTCTGTTGGTACTGCCGACCAATACTAATAAGAACGAGGGCTTAGTTCTAGGATACACTCTTAGGATTAAGCCCTTATTTGTTTAATCCAAATCAACCTCAATTAAAATGGAACAAGAATTGAAACTCAGAACTCATCAGTTTATTGCCCCTTCTGGCTTTAGCTATACAATCCGTGAAGAGAACGGAGAAGATGAGGAAATACTCTCCAACCAGGCTGATGCCATGAACGGTAATATGAACATCACCAAGTTCATTGCTGCAATTGTAGTAGATACCGACTTCACTGAGCATCACCGTCTTACCGTTCAGGATGTACTGAACCTTCCTTTCCTGGATAGGTACACTATCATGCTGCAGAACCGTATCTTCAGCTTGGGAGCTGTACTGGACTTCCAGTATAAATGGCCAGGTATGGATGAGCCAGTAACATATGAGCAGGATCTTAGAGAACTGCTTTTTGAGGATTACTCTCGTCCTATCACCGAAGAGGAAAAAGCAGCTAAGCCGTTTGCTATTCCTCAGTACCCTGACCAGGAGCTTGCTAAAGCGCTTCATTATAAGGGTTATGAGTTAACTCTTAGCAGTGGTAAACAAATTAAACTAGACTGGGCCGATGGCAATGCAGAATATGCCATTTCTAAATTGCCCGTCAATAAGCAGACCCGTAACTCTTCCCTGATTGCCCGTAACCTTCAACTTAAGGTTGGTGAAAAATGGGAAAAAGTACAGAGATTCCATCTCTTCTCCGTAAGAGATATGGCTGAGATTCAGAAGGCAGCTAGCCGTATGGACCCGACCACTAATCTTATGGTAGAGATTGATAATCCTACTACAGGAGAGACTCAAATGTATCCTATCATCGCAGCTCCCCGTTTTTTCTTTCTGACGGAAGCGTAAGTGATGAATATGAAGAAGATGGTAAAGAGAGGGTAATACCCTTAGAAGACCAATTTGTTCATATCACGAGAGCAGAAATAGCCTTAGGTGACTATTTCTGCTTCTTACGTCTTCCGATAAGGGTAAGACAAAGATTCAAGATGATTGCTGATGCTTATTATGAACATCTAAAGAAACAGAAATAAAATATCATGGCAGGCTTTAACAGTAGTGGAGGCTTGGTTAATGTAGGTATTTCAATGACCCTACAGGACCATTTTACTGGCCCCGCTGGAAACATACTATCCTCCTGGAACAGCATGATGCAAAACATGAATACGTTCCAGAGAGGGTTGAAGAGCGCTTATGAGGATTCTATCAATCAGACTTGGGGCTTACTACGTGAGATGGGAAATCTTGCAGCATACTCTACTGAAATTGAGAATAATACCTTCATGACATCTAAGATTATTGATGGTACTCTTGGACATCAGGAAAGTATGTTAAAGCTTGCCAAAGAAGTCAACCTTAGGAACCCTCTTAGGTTAGCTGATATTACATCCGGTCAGAAGTTTATGGCTATGGCTGGTATGACTGCAGAACAGATTGAGAATGCCACGGAACCGGCTGCTCAATTGGCTGCAGTATTTAATATGGATATGGGCGGTAAGGGAGGTACTGCGGACCTTATGACCAATATCATGGCTACTTTCCATAAAGAAGCTAGTCAAGCTGCAGAAGTAGCTAATATCCTTTCAGTGGCTACTACATCTGCAAACATGAGCCTGAATGACTTGGCTCAGTCAATCAAGTACTCTGGTGCAACTGCTCGTAACGTCGGTATGGATGTAAACGAGCTAGCTGCTTTCATCGGAGTATTGGGTGACCGAGGTATTCAGGGTTCTATGGCTGGTACTAACTTCTCTCAAGCCATTAACCAGTTGGTTAAAGGTATGAGTAGGAATCCTGATATACTTAAAAGTATTGGACTTAGTCCTGCAGATTTGAAGGATGCTCAAGGCAACCTTCTACCAATGTACGAAATCTTTCAGAAGATTGCTGCTGCTACTAAAAACCTTAATACTGCTGATAAGCAAACAGTAATGTTCAACCTGTTTGGACAACGAGGTATGCGTGCTGCAGTTCCTATCCTTGATGATATAAACTCTG
>SFOB01000145.1 GCA_004554075.1 Treponema sp. | reverse complement strand
GAAGTATTATTTCATTCCTTTATGGGGTCTCCTGTAGAAGCGCGCTCACTTCTGGAACGTGGTATAAACGGATATTTCAGCTTTGGGAAACAGCTGTTAAATGGAAATAAAAAAGCAATAGCTTGTGTAAAAGAACTCCCGCCGGAAAGAATACTCGCTGAAACTGATGCTCCTTTTCAGTATTTAAAAGGTGAAAATGCAACAATTCTGGAAGATATTTACCGCGTATATCAGGCTATCAATTCTATATAGTTGTTACATAAAATACGTTTTTTTGTTATAATTTTTATATGAGTAACAAAAAAGAATTATCATCATATTTTAATAACTTTAAAATCTTTACTTTAGTTGAACTTGGTGCTGCTTTAATTTTTACTTTATTGAATATCAGTTTTCATGCAGATATTTCTCTTCTGGCATTTCCTATTTCGGCTGCCTATTTAGCAGTAACCTGCTGGTTTGTTTTTTATAAAATACTTTTGAAAACCGATGGTTCTCATATTTATGTTGCAATTAAACTTACAGAATATCTTCCATATCTGCTTTTTATTACCTTTATTATCCGCAGAGCAGGAAAAACAGGAACCTCTTTTGTAGTTGATATAATTGCTGTTCTTGCCTGGTTTGTCGTTTTTGTTCTTGCTTATTTGAACTCAAAAAAAATGTATCCTGAAAGCAAAAAGAAAAACGCTAAGAAATATGAACTTCTTGTTCAGGGCTGGAATGTTCTTCCTGTTGAGAGAAAATTCAAGGGAAGTGCAAAGGCATTGTTCGAAATAGTAGACTGGCTTGATGCATTCTTCTGGGCTATTTTTACTGTTCTGATTTTCCAGATTTTCCTTCTTCAGCTTTATGAAATTCCATCAGAATCAATGGTGCCTGCCTTTCTTGTAAAAGACAGAGTCTTTGTTTCAAAAATTGACTGCGGTCCAAAATTCCCATTAACAGATGTTGGAATTCCGAATATTAGAAAATATAAAAGAGGAGATACCATTGTTCTTCGTAACCCTCATTATACAATAGACAGAAAGTCTGAGGTTAAAACTGTTTCTTCCCAGCTTATCTACATGCTCAGCCTTACAACAATTAAATTGAATAAAGATGCTGATGGTGAGATTAAGGCAGATCCTCTTGTAAAAAGAATTACAGGACTTCCTGGTGAACAGCTTGTTATGCAGGATGGTACTTTGTATCGCCGTACTTCTGCAAGTGATGTATTTGAACCGGTTGAAACAGATGCAAAATATGCAACCTGGAATCTAAATGCAGTTAATCCTAAATTGAAAAGATATATTCAGCATTTCCCATTTACTTCAGATGAATACCAGAAAATGCTTGATCTGGAAGAAGCCCGCAGAAATTATGATTTAAATGCAGCAGAATTCCAGGCTTATGAGCTTGTAAATCAGCTAAAGAAATATGTTTCAATAAATAAAGATGCAGGAAGCTTTACAAAACCTTCTTTGTTTGAATATACCTTGTTTAATAGTGTAAACAAAATTTCTAAAGAACTTATTATGCAAGAAGGTGGAGTAGAGTGGTTCGAAAACTTTATTACTTCCTGGATTCCTGCAAAAAATCAGGTTAGAGACCTTTATGCAGAATCAAATTACCGTCTTAATGTAATGACTAAAATAACCTTTGGTAAAATCATTGTTGAATATGCAAGAATGATTTCTTTGGGTATGAGCGAAAGTGAATATGCAGCAAATACTGAACTTACAAAGCTTTATGATGATGCAGAACTTCTTCACTGGTATATCCAGCTTCGTCTTGATGAGCGTAATATGCCTGTTTTCCCTGCTAATGATGCAAACGGAAATCCTCAGTATATTCCTGACAACTGTTACTTTATGATGGGTGATAATCGCTTTAATTCTCTTGATTTAAGACACTCTTATGAACAGAAAGAAGCTTCGTTAACGAATGAAGACCCGCTTTCTGTAACATATTATTCTATGATGTCACCACAGTACATCAATAAAAAATACATCGTAGGAAAACCGGTCTTCAGAATTATGCCATTCTGGAGAATGGGCAAACTTTAATTCAACTAGCGCAGCATTGTATGCTGCGCTATCTTTTTATGGACTAACGTCCGCAGCACTGTTTGTATTTCTTTCCGCTTCCACAAGGACAAGGATCGTTGCGGCCAACTTTTGGCATTGTGCGGCGAACTGTTACGTTGTCACCCTGTGAACGCTGGTTCATAGCAGAGTTTACAGCCTGGCGTCTTGCCTGGTCTCCACTGAAGTTACTTCTGGCACTTCTTTCTGCAGTATTCTGTGCAACCTGTCCTGCCATCTGTGCTGCAGTATTTCCAGCTTCATTATGCTGAGCGTTCATGCCTTGCTGCTGTGCTTCCATCATGCGGCGGCGCTGTTCTGCTGCCTCTGGAGAAAGCTGTACGCGTACACGGAATACACGTGACATTACCGAATTACGAATAGTGTCCAGCATTTCATCAAAGATATTAAAACCGTCAATCTTATATTCTGTAAGAGGGTTCTTTGAACCGTAAGAGCGGAGTGCAACAGCTTCACGAAGTCCTTCAAGAGTTTCAAGCTGATCAAGCCACTTCTTGTCTATCATAGTGATGTACTGGTAACGGATAAACATATTGAAGTTTTCCTTACCGGCAAGAGTTTCTTTTTCAGTAATATCATTCTGAAGGGCAGCAATAACTGCTTCTCTTGTATATCCGTCTGAAGGAAGCTGAATAGCAAAAGTATTTCGGATTTTTTCCTGAAGCTCTGAAAGTGGAGCAGTGCTGTTGCGGTTGTGCTTTGCTTCGTATTCATAGTTATCAAAGAGATTTTCAACTTCTTCGCGGGCATTGTTCATTACACGCTCAGAAAGGTTGTTATCTCCAAGAATTGTATCACGCTGTTCGTAAATTACAGTTCTCTGCTCGTTCAATACATCATCATAATCAAGCAAATGCTTACGAATCTCAAAGTTGCGGTCTTCAACCTTCTGCTGAGCCTTTTCAATACCCTTGTTGAGCCATGGGTGATCAATAGGTTCTCCAGGCTGCATACCAATTCGGCTCATCATAGCCTTCATGCGTTCACCGCCGAAGAGACGCATCAAATCATCATCCATAGAGATGTAGAACTTAGAACGTCCTGGGTCACCCTGACGGCCGGAACGTCCACGCAGCTGGTTATCGATACGGCGTGATTCATGACGCTCTGTACCAATTACATAAAGACCACCAAGATTCTTTACTTCTTCATAGTCCTTTTTCCAGTTTTCTTTTTCAATAGCAAGTGCTTCTTTGTACTGTTCTTCTGTAGCATTTGTTCCGGCACGCTTTCTTGCACGGAATTCAGGGTTACCACCAAGTTTAATATCGGTACCACGACCAGCCATGTTAGTTGCGATTGTAACGGCACCCTTTGCACCGGCTTCTGCAATAATCATAGCTTCTCGGGCATGGTTTTTAGCGTTCAAAACTTCATGACGGATTCCCTTACGGGTAAGAAGGGCAGAAAGGTGTTCAGATTTTTCAACTGAAACTGTACCAACAAGAACCGGCTGTCCCTTGTCGTGAGCTTCTTTTATCTCGTTTGCAATTGCTTCCCATTTATCTGCTTCGTTGAGGTAAACCTCATCATTTTCGTCTTTGCGGGCAACAGGAAGGTTTGTAGGAATTGCAACTACGTCCAAGCCGTAAATCTTATTGAATTCAACTGCTTCTGTAGCGGCTGTACCAGTCATTCCGGAAAGCTTGTCGTACATACGGAAGAAGTTCTGGAAGGTAACTGTAGCCATTGTGCGGTTGCGCTGAGCAATACGGATGTGTTCCTTTGCTTCAATAGCCTGATGAAGACCATCTGAATAGCGACGGCCTTCAAGAACACGACCTGTAAACTCATCAATAATCTCAACTTTTCCGTCACGAACCAGGTAGTCAACATCATTATGGAAGAGGAGATGAGCACGCAGAGCCTGTGTAAAGTAGTGTGTGTATTCAAAGTTCTCTTCATCTTCGAGAGAACCTGTAATCAGATTATGCTTGTGGAGAATGTCGTTGATGTGGAGCATACCCTTGTCTGTAAAGCTTACACGCTTAGACTTTTCATCAATTGTGTAGTCGCCAGGAATTGCAGCACGCTCTTCCGGAGTCATAAAGCTTTCATCAGGATATGTATCTGTTTTCGGATCTTTTGGAACTTCTGTAAGTTCACCAACATATTTATCAACTTCGTGATATTTATAAGTATCATCTTCTCCGGCTCCGGAAATAATAAGAGGAGTACGGGCTTCATCAATCAAGATAGAGTCAATTTCGTCGACGATACAGTAGTTAAAGCCTCTCTGAACCTTATCTTTAAGGTCTACCTTCATGTTGTCGCGGAGGTAGTCAAAACCAAACTCGTTGTTTGTACCGTAAGTTACATCGCAGGCATAGGCTGCTTTACGGGCATCATTATCCATGCTTGAAAGAATTGCACCAACTGTAAGGCCAAGATAGCTGAAAATAGGGCGGCGGGAATTAGCATCGCGTTCTGCAAGGTAATCGTTTACAGTTACAACGTGAACGCCTTTTCC
>SFOB01000144.1 GCA_004554075.1 Treponema sp. | reverse complement strand
TGTCGCAGGTTCTTTTTTTCTAAAAGGCTGTAATATCCGCTGCCCTTACTGCTACAACATAGGCCTTGTTCTTACAGACTCAGAAATGCCTGCCAATGTTGAGCCGGAGCCACTTTCTACTGTAGCAGAACTTTTTGCTCATCTTGAAAAACGCCAGGGTATTTTAAGTGGCCTTGTTATAAGCGGCGGAGAACCTTTATTAAATCCTTATACACCGGTAATTATCCGCAAGGCAAAAGAACTTGGCTATAAAATAAAAATTGACACAAACGGAACCCTGCCGGAAAAACTCCGAGCCCTGATTGAAGATGACAATCTGCGCCCGGACTTTATTGCAATGGATATAAAAACAACACCTGCCCGCTATTCTACTTTGATTTGCGGAGATGCTTCACCATATTTTGGAAAATCAGATTTTTTTGAAAAAGTATTAAAAGAAAGCGCAGACCTCGTTGCCACCTATCCATCCGACTGCCGGGAATGGCGAACAGTTCTTGTTCCAGGCTTAGTCACAAAAGAAGACATTGCAGAAATGGCAAAACTGCTGCCTCAGGACGCCAGCTGGCAGTTCGCACAGTTTATGAATAAGAATTGTCTCGATCCGTCTTATAATGATATTTACCCCTACACAGACGCAGAAGTAAAAGAATTGATTGATTACGCAAAAACGTTGATTGAAGGTGCTAACTTACGTTGATATATTTAGAAAATGCGGAGCAGAAAAAGACATGAGGTTGCATCGAGCCGATACGGGAACACCGGTTCGACGGTGAAATACAACGAGGCTCGCCCGCAACCTCTTGGATTTTTCAGCGGGAGCATTTTCTAAATATATCGGGAGGAAGTTAATTACATGATTCTGGCAAATTCTTTTACAATCTGCGGAATCAATGTTTCAACTCTACCATTACAACTCATGCCGCTGGCATTCTTGTGGCCGCCGCCGCCGAACTTTGCTGCAACTGCTGATACGTCAATTTTATCCTGAGAGCGGAAGCCGCCTGTACAGGTTGTTTCAGTATCCTGACGAAGGAATACTACAGCCTCTACCCCCTTAGCACTAAGCATAAGCTGGTAAAGGGCATCAGAATCTCGTCCTTCAAGGCCCCATTTTTTTGTGTCTTCAAGACTTTCCCAGGTAACTACAAGTCTGCCGTCCAGATAGCGTTCTGCCTTTCCCAAAAGCTGGCCTAACAACTTTCTTGTTGAATAAGGCTTTCCTGAGTTAATTTCACGGTAAGTTGTTCTAGGATCTGCACCATCGGCAACAAGCCGGCTTACAGCAGCAAATACTTCAGAAGAATTATCAGTAAGGAATCTGAAAAAGCCTGTATCAGTACAGATACCAAAAAAAAGGTCTTTTGCAAGCTGACCTGGAACAGATCCTATCACAGCTTCGTAAAATAACTGAACTAAAAAAGCACAGGCAGGTGCATCTCCATCAACATGCCCCTTAAAGCCTTCTTCAAGCCCGCTTGTTTTATGATGATCTATTACAAAAGTATCAAGGCCTTTTAAGTCCCCGTCTATATCACCAAGACGGCTCAATTCTGAACAGTCTGCAATAAAAAGACCGCTGGCTTTTCGTTCACTTTCATCCTGAAACTCCATTGTATCAGAAAACTTTTCCTGCCAGCGCAAAACTTCATTACGCTTAAAAGGGCCTGCACTCAAAAGCTGATAAGGTTTTCCAAAATGTTCCAGGATTGCTGCAAGTCCAAGGCAGGAAGTAATGCAGTCTCCATCCGGTTCTTTATGTCCAATAATAAAAAAGAAACTGTGATTTTCTATAAAAGATTTGAATTCTTCGATTGTTTCTTGAGGTAATTTAAACATTTGCAATTTCCGTTATATACGCCTGGTCAAGGCACGCTTCGCTTGAAGCCTTGACTCAGTCTTTTTGCAGGTTGAATTATATTTTCAACCTGCAATCCTTTAAACAAAAAAAAAGAGGGTTTCAAAACCCTCTTTTATAATACCGTATTTCGGTCTAGAATTCCAAGTCTTCCAGAGTATCTTTATCGGCACCTTCAAGATTTTTTCTTGAATCAACCATACCCCAGATTGAATTACTCTTATTCATAGGGATAGAAAGAATTACTCTCTTGAACTCTCCACCGTCTTTTACAACAGTCATGTAAGCACCAAGTGAAGTTTTTACGGCACGGAACTTAAGCTTACGAGGAGCTTCTTCAGAACCTCTAGCCCATTTCTTTGGCAAAATCACATTGCCAACACCAGTTTTATTTTTCTGATAGATAACTACGTATCCATCTTTACCTTCCAATATTTTAAGAACAGGAACGTTTACATAAGACATTTCTGTCCATTTTCCTTCAGTACGTTCAGGCGCATTTGCACTACTCTTATTGTCTGCAAAAACAGCAGCAGAAAGAACTGCAAAGAGAGCAAGCATCATTAATATCTTCTTCATAGTAACCCCTTTTTAAGGCCGCTTACGACCGGTCTTCTAGTAGTAATAAATATTATAAACCGAATATTTTTTTTTAACAACTTTTTTTTAGACAAAAAAAAATCCAGTACTTAAGTACCGGATTTCAATATAGCGACTAATGGGATTGAACCATTGACATCACGGATATGAGCCGTGTGCTCTACCAACTGAGCTAAGTCGCCAAACAATGTTGGAATATTATCATTTTAATAGATTCAGGTCAAGTAGGCATAAGACAAAAATAACAAAATCATAAAAAAAAAATTTGCATATCAGACAATCCTGTAACAGAATTAATCTACCAAATAACCCAAAAAAGGAGTAAAAAAATGGAACAGCAAGAAAACTTGAACCAGTTGCTTGAACACTTTCGTTCTGGCAAACTCACTCAGAAACAGGTGTTAGACAGGATCATCTGTTTTGTGGCAAAGAACTATCCTTTGTATGGCCTTCACAAGTATGATGAAGATTTCAGACAGGATATTCTTTTGAATCTTCTGGAAAAAGGCTCTGATCTTCTTAACCTTTTTAATCCCCAGTTTGGAGATTTCTTTACTTTCTTGTACTGCTATGTTAGCACAATGATCAATTCCAAATTGAAAGTCCTCGCAATGCATGCCATGCGTGAAAGACTGACAGTTGAAGAAAGCATTAACACCTTAAGTGAAAAGCAGGTGCAATATCACAGAATTGATTTTACTAACTTTGACCTGCCCAAGGCTCCTTTTACACGGCGAAAACTTGATCCGGAAGAATTGAAAAAAGCTTTTAAAGAGCTTTCACTTAAGCAGAAAGATAAGAAAATCATAATACTGGCCTTAAAATCTTCCTATTATCTTACAGATGAACAGATAGAGCGTCTCAGTTCTATTTATAAAATCAATACAGACCATCTTTACGATATGATCCAGTATTGTAAAGACAGTATTGAAGCAAAAAAAGCAAAATGGGAAAAAGCCAAGGAACGCAGAAATTTTGCTTATTATCATCATAAAAGATACAACAGACTTCTTGAAACTATTGATGAGACAGACTTTATGGACAAAAGATTTGTACTTAAAGCTCAATACATTAATAAGGAAAAGAAACATCTGCATAACATGAACAGGATAAACTCAGAGTTTGCCAGAGGTTATCTGATTTTGAGACCTACCAATAAAACACTTTCAAACGTTATTGACGTTGGTGAAAGACAGATTAATTACTACCTTAGAAGTGCCAGAAAAGAAATTGAAAAAAGAAAATTTAATAAACCAGACGAGGATAATTCTTTTGATTGATTGTTCTGCTAAGTTTTTTTCATTATATTATCTATATGAAAATTTACTTAGCAACCGGAAATAAAAACAAGAAAAAAGAAATGTGTGAACTTTTAAGTGAACACACTATCCTTATTCCTTCTGATGAAGGAATTGATTTTGATCCTGATGAAACAGGTTCAACCTTTTACGAAAACAGTCTGATTAAGGCCCGTACACTTTATGAGATTGTGCACTGCCCTGTTATTGCAGACGATTCGGGAATTTGCGTGGACGCCTTGGGTGGAGCGCCAGGCATTTTCTCTTCCCGCTACGCAGGCCCTTCCTTTATGCAGGGAAAACCAGACGGTACAAAAATCAGCCAGGAAGAACAGAATATATTTCTCATTCAGCAGACTAATGAAGCCATTTCCAAAGGTCAGCTTCCAAAAGGAGCCTACCTCCACGGAGACCGTTCCTGCCACTACACCTGTGCCATGGTAATGTACTGCGGCCCAGACCGCCTCTTTGTAGCCCAAGAAACCTTCGAAGGCACCCTTATAGACGACATCTCAAAACAGGCCGGTTCCGGCGGCTTCGGCTACGACCCAATCGTATTCCTTCCAGAATACGGCAAGACCGTAGCAGAACTTACAGCCGATGAAAAAAACGCAATTTCCCATCGTGGAAAGGCAGTTCGCGCATTAAAAAGAATTATCGACAATTTCCAATAGCCAATCCCCCTTCGCCCATTCGTAATGAAATATCGGCAGGAATTTTGAGATTAATTTGCATTATTTCGAAACACTTAAAAAAACAGAAAAAAAACAGCATCTGACAAAATCATCCCTCTTTTGGCAGGTGCTGTT
>SFOB01000143.1 GCA_004554075.1 Treponema sp. | reverse complement strand
ATAGTAAAAAAGAAAAGACGTATGAAACCAAATGTCTCATACGCCTCATAGGATTTATGATTATAGTTGGAATCTTTACCTCAAACGGAAGCCCCCTATTTAGAATGATCTGCTTGTACCGATTTTTTATTTCTGTATGCTCTTTCCTTAACACAGGGATTACGATTCCCACTTTATCCACGCTTCCACTTTATCATTTGCAAGCTCACTGATATGGCTCGAAAAATCATCACTAATATCAGAAAGTGTACTTGTAAAAATTCTAACCTTTTCCAGCGCCTCCGAAAAATTCACTGCCTGGAATGTACCCGTAAACGAATCGATGCTGTTGGCTCCTTTTACTTCAATGTGGTACTTTTCCTTTTCAATACATATATGTGCCATCATCTTGATCCCACAGTTTTCAATTTGGAAGTCGAGCTTTTTTGCTACAAGCTTCACCTTATCGGAATGTCTGGAAAACAGATCAGCGTATACACCGGACTTATTCTTGCAGTAGTTTTCTACCAGTTCACTAATACAGTCATCGTCTGTGTAAAATTCTCCGGCCGGAACTGCTTTTTCTGATACAATTTTGTCATCAAAATAAAAGGTAAATCTTCTTGCCAGCTCTAAATGCTCTGCAGAAGCTTTCATGGTATGTTCATTAATCTGAAACAGATATTCCATTTTTAGTGGCGTGACTTTACTCATCTTTATTTCTCCATTCGAAATACTGTCAAAGAATCTACCCGTATTTTTACGGTACCACACCAAACAATCTCACTCATTTAAGAACTGCTATGATTAGATTAACATTGATTTATTCTCTTAACAAGCCTGAATCCTATAAAAAATACTACTACCCAATATATGCTCTTAATATCTCTTTCATCTTATCCTGCAGTATCGGTTTTTCAAGATAATCTGTAAATCCCATACAAAGATACTCATCACGGGCTGTTACGGAAGCATTTCCTGTCATAGCAATAATAGCTGCATCCTTATAATAATCACTAATCTCACGGGCCTGTTTAAGGGTTTCA
This sequence comes from Treponema sp., assembly GCA_004554075.1. Taxonomy (GTDB): domain Bacteria; phylum Spirochaetota; class Spirochaetia; order Treponematales; family Treponemataceae; genus Treponema_D. The sequence continues at coordinate 3,538 of SFOB01000143.1, read as the reverse complement.
ACTCCATCCATACCCGGCATCATATGATCCAAGAGTATCAAATCATATTTCTTTTGTTTCATCATCTCTAATGCATCTTTTCCATTATTCACCAATTCTACATTGGCACCAAACGGTTTAAGCAATACTTCTACAACCTTTAAGTTAAGTGGAACATCATCTACAACCAGAATCAGCTTATCACCCAACTCTAATTCCTTGTTGCTACTAATATTTTGAGGTACGGGTGATGTATTAACATAATTCTGCGCAAGCACAAATGAAAAACGAGAACCTTTGCCGTATTGGCTTTCCACATTCAGTTTACTATTCATCGCTTCCAAAAGACCTGTTACGATACCCATTCCAAGACCGGTTCCTTCTACACGGCGATTACGCTCAAGATTAACTCGTTCATAGGAAGCAAACAGTTTATCCATATCCTCCGGCTTAATTCCGCAACCAGTATCTTCTACTATATATTCAATAGCCTCCATACCCTTTAGGTCTTTGACAGCATTTAATGTTAATGTTACCTTTCCCTGATCAGTATACTTTACAGCATTGGTTAACAAATTGGTTAAAACCTGTGCTATACGGATTTCATCACCAAAAAGTCTCTTAGGTACATCCTTAGCTATATTTACCTCATAAGTCAGAGACTTGTCCTGAACCATTAATCTAATCACATTTCCAACATTTCTTACAAGATCTTCTGTTTCATATTCAACAGGAACAATTTCCATCTTTCCTGCCTGAATTTTAGATAAATCCAAAATATCATTAACCAAATGCAGTAACATCTTACTGGCGTTTTTAATATCTCCTGCATACTCACGTATGTTACCCTCTTTACTATTGCACAGAATTACCTCACTCATTCCCATAATCGCATTAATAGGAGCCCTGAATTCATGTGACATATTGGCAAAGAACTGTGTTTTTTTCTGGTCTAGGTGCTGCAATATCTCATTCTGCTCTTCTACTGCTTTTGTGATGCCTTCCTGACGCAGTAGCTGATTCATATCCTCAGAAATGTCATAAACAGTATACAAAAATCTTGGATTTTCACGGGAAAAATTCTTCATTCTGGCAAAACAAAGTCTGGACCATATGTAATCTCCCTGTATATTCATCATCTGCAGGTCAATATTAAAGCGAGACCTGGTCTCTAAGGTATTAATAATATTTTCCGGAGATGAGGCGCGCAAAAACAAAATTCTATCCTGCTCCTTAAACATGTTGGAAATCATTAATCTCCAATCAGAATACTTAATGTCCATAAAATCCTGCCGGTCTGACATTACTTCTGTGGTGTTAGGATTAATACAGGAATCATCCGACAAATCAACAATCATAGAAAATAAATAAGCCTCCTGAATCGTGTACGCTTTTTCCTTTTCTATTGTACTATGATCAAAGAGGTAACTCTGTTCCGTAATAAAAATAGCCATTTCATCATCACTAATACGGGATTGCATTAACTCATACATGCGTTCTTTATCATTCACTACAAAACTAAGATTTGCCCGATATTGATCACGTTGAAAAACAGACAGATTTTCAAATTGCTTGTACCCGGCCTTATCCTCCATACCATTGTTCTTATTATTCAAAAACAAGGTATTATATAATCCGTCAATACTTCCACTTTCATCAATGATGGTTTTAAACACCTCATCCGACTCCAGGCATTCATACTGCTTTGTCCTGTTATTTACTAATATAAGACATTTCTTTTCCTTTATTAAATTTTGTATCAGACAATCCGACACCTCTTTTATCTTTTCTTCTCTTTTCAAAAATATCCCTCCGAATCATAAGATAAAACAATGCCATACAGCGTATATTGTATCCAATATAAAGTCGGATGTCGATGGCTTTTTGACCATTGTTTACCTGTATTCTGCCCCGTTTTTCAGGTTTTAATTCATAGTTTTTGCCCCGTTTTTACAAAAAAAACAAAAATAGCATTACCATTTGTCCGCACCCCCAACATTTTATAAAAACGGTACCATGTATACCGGGATATAACTAATACCATTTTCCCTCTTATAATCTTTCGTATGAACAACGTATTTTTCGCATATACGACTCCTGAATTTATCACAAAACACATCCAACGACTTATGTCCTCTGTAATTTCCTGACTTCACCTCTATAGGACAAATCTTGTTTCCCACCGAAGTCAGAAAATCTATCTCATACAAATGATTTGATGAATCACTTTCCATCGTGTAATAGAACAGATTATTACCTTTGGCAACAAGCATCTGGGCAACGACATTTTCATAGACATAGCCCAAATTGGCTTCAAGTTTATCGGAAAGCAACTTATTATAAATTGTATTCTCGGTATAATTCTTATCCCTGAACGCAAGCGTCACAAACAAACCTACATCGGAAGTAAACAATTTATATCTGCCCGCGTCCTTCTCTAACGCCATACCGACTCCGGGATTATTTGCGTGATACGCCATATTGACCGTGTAAGAAGAAAGCATATCCGGCAACAGATCACGTACCTGTCCGGAACGTGTGCCTTCTCTCGCGCTTGATAATACATACCTCGAAGCATTGCCGCTTAAGTTTGCGGGTATCGCATCATATATGTCCCCCGCCAGACCGGAAGGATCGATTTTTGTAAAATCTTCTTCGTAAAGATCTACTATGTCTCTTTTGATCTCATCTACCACCTGCAAATTATTCTGTTCTAAATATGTTTCTATGGCCTGAGGCATTCCTCCAATCAGCATATATAATCTAAATGTCCGCATGAGACTCCTGTGGATAGAATTCCCCGCAGGTCTCTTTTTCTCCATAAGCATTTTGATCGTCCCGGTAGAAACCTCATCACCGATTGCCCACAAAAATTCCTCAAAATCCATCGGATACATAGATATTTTATGTTCTTCGCTTGGGATCAGAATATCCTTCGTATTCTTCCTGATTGAAATAAGTGACCCTGTCTCAATGTATTTATATCTGCCATCGGCTACGAGATACTTTATTGCCTGCCTTGCCTTGGGAAGCAACTGGACTTCATCAAAAATGATCACAGATTCTTTCTCAAATAATCTTGTTCCGGTCAATTGCTGCAACTGTAAAAAGAAGAAATCCAGATCATAAGTATCATCAAATAAGTCCTTGATTGCCTTGCTGGTATTGGCAAAATCTATCATGATGTATGATTTAAACTCTTTTTTAGCAAATTCTTCCGCTATAGTCGATTTACCGACTCGTCTCGCTCCCTTAATCAGCAATGCGTACTTATCACTTCGGTTTTCCTTCCATTCAAGAATCTCGTTATAGATTTTCCTTCTAAATACCGGTTTTTCCATACTTCAATCCGTCCTTTCAAGCCGAGTATAACGCAAATCCCCATTTGTGTAAACACATTTTTAACGCAAATCCCCATTCATTTATTTTAGTCTTTTACTCAAATCCCCGTTCAGTTGACTACTTCTGTACTAGTCAATCAAAGTCAAGTTTAATTTTATTTCAAAATGGTTTATACAACTGTTGATTTGTCGCATTTTTAAACTTTTTGCAGTGGTTG
>SFOB01000048.1 GCA_004554075.1 Treponema sp. | reverse complement strand
AAGAAAACAACCCTGCCACAACAGTCTCTTCTGGAAAAAATGTCTTCCGGCGCCTATCTTGGAGATCTTGCTTTTGAAATGATAAAATCCGCCTGCCAGGAAAATATATTTTCTAAAGCCTGCATAGAAGAATTCTCAAAGCTTTCATTTGTTTCGACCGCCGATTTCGACCAGATTCTTCTTTCTCAGCAGCCGGTTTCTGAAAACACAAAAATTATGCCTTCCCACCTGATGCCGGCCCTTCAAAAGGGGACTAGTGAAGATTTACAGATTCTAAAATCTTTCCTTGATTCAATTATTTCCCGCTCTGCCTTTTTAACAGCAGAAGCAATATACGCCGCCATACTTGATGCAGATAAAAACGAAAAGAATACTGCAGCACCAGTTGCTATTGTCTGCAACGGTTCAACCTTCTGGAAGACACCTCTGTTAAAAGAAAAAGTCGAAAGCAGATTAAAAGAACTGCTTTCGACTGATTTCGAAATTATTCAAATTGACGACGACATAACTAAAGGAAGTTTTGCCGCCGCTTTTATTCAGTAACTTCTAAGAATTATACACGCTCGATTGGGAATGATTTAGCATCCTTACCCATGTAAGCTACAATCTTAGAACCGTCTTTAAGCTCGCTTACAGGAATGTATGCTGCATCAATTCTCTTGCCGTCTACTTCGATGTATTCAATACCCTTGCTTACGTGCTGAGGGTTCTTTACTTCGATGTGGAGGTTCATCTTTCTCCAGCGGCGTTCTACAGTGTAGCCATCCCAGTCGTGCTTAATACATGGATCAATCAAAAGACCGTCATACTGAGGTTTAATACCAAGCATGTACTGAGTAATTGCATAGTAAGACCATGTACCGGCACCAGAAAGCCAGCTTACACGAGTATTACCTGGACGTTTAGAGAATGTAGAGTATGTTGTCTGACCTACTACATAAGGTTCGCTCTGGCGGATTTCAGCCTTATCATTATAAGCAGCTGGAATTGCAGCCTTACAGTATTCATAAGCACGATCGCCGTTTCCAAGCATAGTTTCTGCAATAATACCCCAGCCCTGTGTATGGTTGAAGATACCTGCATTTTCCTTGATACCAGGCAGGAATACTACAGAAGACATGATGTCTGAGCGAGTCATCTTGAATGGAGGCGCACAAAGCATAAGACCATAAGGAGTTGCAAGTTTTTCCTTTACAGATTCCATACAGATCTTAGCCTGCTCTGCAGTAGCAGCAGAAGACATAACAGCCCAAACCTGTGTATTAAAGTAAATCTGTCCTTCTTCAATAGACTGAGTTCCGTAAACAGTTCCATCCTCGCCAACAGCCCAGATAAACCACTTACCATCCCAGCACTTCTTCTGGATATTTTTATCGAGAGTGTCGCGCTGAGCCAAAGCCCATGCAGCTTCATCTTTCTTTCCGAGTCTCTCGCTTATATCTGCATAAGTTGTAAGACCAAGGCGGAGCTGGAAGGCTACGAAGAGAGATTCTCCATGGTAACCGAGTTTAAGACAGTCGTTCCAGTCAGCCAAAAGACCACAAGGAAGTCCGTCAGCACCCATTCGCTCAAGGTTGAATTCGAGGGCACGGCGCAGGTGTCCGTAAACAGTAGCTTCACCGCCATCTGCATATGGAACAACCTTATTATAGAAATCAAAGTTTCCAGATTCTGCAACATAACAAGGAACAGCGTTGAAGAACCATTCACAGTCATCAGAACGGAACTCTTCTGGCTTTGGAGCCTTTTCATGACCAGCATTAAAGTCCTTAGAAATTACAGGAACAGCACCACCATTCTGGCACTGACCAGAAATCATACGTACAAGGCGCTCTTCTGCTTCTTCTGTAATTGCGGCAGAAACACCAAGAATATCCTGAACAGAGTCACGGTAACCAAGACCATCGCGTTCTCCATTGTAAACAAGAGATGCTGCACGAGACCATGCAAAGGTAATAAGACAGTTATAAAGTCCCCAAACGTTTACAGTATGGTTGATATCTTCATCTGGAGTAATTGCTTTGTAAGAACCAAGCTTTGCATGCCAGTTAGCAACGAGCTTATCAAATTCTTCATCAGCACGCTTAAAGGTACCGAACTCATTTACAATCTTCTGTCCAACTGCAAGAGCATCATCAATACCAAGCATAAGCATGATTTCTTTTGTCTCGCCAGGATTCAATTCCAGGTCTCCCTGAACTGTACCACAAGAGTTATCACCAAATGCTTCAGAGTTTGTACAAGCTCCATCCATTACAGCCTTAGGATGCTCATAACTTCCGTATGTACCGATAAATGCTTCGCGGCTTGTATCAAAACCAGTCATAGGAGTACCAATAAGGGCAACCCATGTACTCATATATGCACCACCAACATCATATTCCGGATGCTGGATATAAAGGTTATCCTGAATAGAATAACGAAGAAGGTTATCCCCTACTTTCTGTCCCTTTACAATGAAGAGAGAATACTGAAGGTTTACCTGATCCTGAGTTGTATTCCACTGGTTTGTAAATTCACAATATGAGAATACGCGGATTTTGCGTTTTTTTTCTGATGTATTTGTTACCTTAAGGCGCCAGTATTCAAAATTCTGTCCGAGTGGAACATAATATTTTGTCTCACTCTTAATTCCCTTGTATTCAGAAGTGATTGTTGTATAAGCAGTACCATGACGGCATTCACTCTTGTACTGATCAAGAGGTTTTCCTACCGGCTGCCATGAAGCAGACCAGAAGTCTCCATCTTCCTGATCACGAAGGTAGAAATAACGGCCCGGCTGATCCATTGGAATTGAATTGAATCGAAGACGCAAAAAACGTCCCTGAGCACCAGACTTATAAAAGCCATAGCCTCCGGCATTATTAGTAATTACAGCACCATATACTGTAGAACCAAGATAGTTACTCCAGCTAGTTGGAGTATCAGGGCGGGTAATTACATATTCCGCCTTATCATCATCAAAATAACCGTATTTCATTTTACCTTCCTTTTACGAAAACGTTTTCTTTAGCATTTCTAGTTTACCCCAGAATTTATCAAAAGTCCATAAAGGATTTACACTATGTAAAAAAAAAGCTGCGGCACATTTTGTACCGCAGCTTTCCTGAATTTCTTCTAAAAAACTAACCTTTTACAGAACCCATTGCAACACCCGCTACAATGTACTTAGACAGGAACAGGTAAACTACAATAAGTGGTAAAGCAGTAAGAGTAAGTCCAAGGTATACGCTACCATATTCTGTACGGTAAATATCACCACGAAGGAGAGATACCATGATAGGCAATGTATACTTATCCTGCTTTGTAAGAAGAACGAGTGGCTTAAACAAGTCGTTCCAGCTTGTTACAAAGCTGAAGATTGCCTGTGTAGCAATAGCAGGCTTCATAATTGGAAGTACAATTACATTGAAAGTAAAGAATTCCTTAGCACCGTCAATACGTGCAGATTCTACCAGGGAAGGAGAAACTGAAGGCTTCATATACTGGCGCATAAAGAATACCAGTGATGGAGAAGCGATTGCCGGAAGAATAAGCATAAGGAAGCGGTTTGTCATGTGAATCTTATAAACCATCTGATAGAAACCAATAATTGTAATTGTTGCTGGAATCATCATGATAGCCATAATAAAACTGAAGAATGCATTCTTAAGCTTCCAGTCATACATAACAAGTGCATAAGCTGTAAGTGTTGAGAAGTACAAAGTAACTCCAGTAATACCACAAGAAACGATTAATGAGTTCAAGAAACCTTTTGCAGGGTTAAAGCTCTTTGATGTAAGAACCTTAAAGTTGTTCAAAAGATATTTTGAAGGAATGAAAGAAACCGCATGCTGCTGAATCTCGTATGTAGAACGAGTTGAGTTTACGAACATAATTACGAAAGGCATAATACTCAAAATAGAAAGTATTACACAAACAATCATAATAAGGATTTTATAAATCTGAACGTTAGATTTGCTACTCATTTTTAACTCCTTTTGCTGCAAGTTTCATAGCCTGTTTACGAGCTTTCATTTCCTGCTTCTTGAGTTTCTTTACTCTAACCTCTTCCTTATCTCTCATTGAGAAGAAGAGAGCACCAGAACAAGCTACGATGATAAGGAACATAATCATAGAAAGTGCAGAAGCTCTGTTATACATATAACCACCCTTGAAGGCCATAGTATAAATAAGAACGCTTGTAGTCAAAGTAGCGTTATCAGGACCAGAATCACGAACAAAGAGGTTTGGAATATCGAACATATTCAAACCACCAATAAGTGATGTTACGAGAGTGAACAAAAGAATAGTCTGGATACTTGGAATAGTAATCTTCCAGAATACCTGCCATCCGTTTGCACCATCGATATCAGCAGCCTCGAAAATTTCAGGGTTGATACCAAGTACACCAGAAATAATGATAATCATTGTGTATCCATACCACATCCAGGTCTGGATAAACATTACAATACCCTGAGCAACACCCTTCTGCTGAAGGAAGAAGTATGGCTTATCAATGATATGGAAACGTACAAGAAGATCATTTACTGGTCCCATTGGGTAACCAAAAAGAGCACCGAACAAAATAGCTACTGTTGCAGCTGTAATAATGTTAGGCATATAGAAAAGTACTTTAAATGCTCCCTCTCCAGGTACCTTAACACGACGGTTAGTGAACCATGCAGAAAGCAAAAGTGCCAGAATCATCTGTGGAATAAAGTTGCAAACCCACAATTTAATAGTATTTTTCAATGCTACATGGAAGGTTGGCAAAGTAAGAATTGTTTTATAATTGTCAAAGAAGTGTGTACCTTTTAAGAAACTCCATGAAGTCTTACCTACACCTCTTAAATCTGTAAAACCGATAACTGCAGTATATAATGTTGGATATAAACTGAAAATTAAGTACGCAAGTACAAAAGGAATGCTGAATATGTAGCCATATTTAGCATAACTGATACTTCCTTTTTTTTTCATTGTCGGACACCTCAAAAAGATTTGTTTTTTAGAAATTCAAAAAACTTTTTTATTTATTACAAATCAGGGCTGCCTTTCGACAGCCCTGAATTATTAAGCGTAATGTTTAGCTATTACTCTACACCAAGCTTATCAGCTACGTTCTGCTTGAAATCTTTGATAGCAGCGTCGCGGCTCTTCTGTCCGTTTGCATAAGCACGAACCTGTTCACGCCAGAGTGAGTTGATTGTTTCATCATACTGTGTGAGGTTCTTACCATTTGCATACTTGTTAGCTGGTACGAAGTAGTCGAACATGTTCTGTCCACCGAGGAATGGAAGTTCACCGTTAGACTTAGCCATTACAGTTCCAGAAGATACTGTATCTTTTGTTCCGTTTGGTCCATTGAGTGTACCGTTAGCCCACTTGTAAAGGAGACCATCGTTAGAGTAGTCAAGTGTGATCCATTCGATGAGAGTCTTTACAGCGTTCTTCTTAGCAGCTGGCATATTCTTGTTAGCAAGTACCCATGTACCACCCCAGAAGAATCCGATAGGTGAGTTACAAACTGCCCAGTCACCATATGTACCTTCACCAACTTTTTCACCACCGCAGTTTGGAGCGAGTGTGTAGTTGATGAGCCAAGCTGGTCCGAAGTATCCGAATACAGGCTTTGCACCAGTGTCTTTCATATCAGCAAACCAAGCGTCTGTCCAGTCCTGTGTCTGGTTAGACCAACCCTTGTCTGTAAGTTCCTTAGAAGCGTCGATGAATGCTTCACGTTTTGGATCGATGTAGAGTTTTCCGTCTACAATCCAACCCTTGTCTGAAGAGTTTTCATAAGCGTGCCAGATATCACCGTCACCTGAAACGATTGCACAACCTGCAGCAGCGAGTTTAGCAGCAGCAGCATTGAATTTTGTCCAGTTTCCTGAACCACCACCAATGATGTCATTGATAGCTTTTGGATCGTCAGTTCCGAATACTTTCTTAGCAATAGAACGGCGGTAGATGTAGCATCCACCAGTTGTCTGATAACCAAGAGCGTCTACCTGACCACTTGTGTTAGATCCGATATCTACTGTATAAGGAGCAATTTCTGCAGCCTTGATTGCCTTGTCGATATCGATTCCGAGATCTTTGTAAGGCATTGCATACTGCTGCATATCACCCTGTGAATATTTAAGGATGAAAGCTGCTTCAGCTGCATACATATCAGGAGCATCTGCACCACCTGCCATAAGAGCCTGGTCGAGAGCTGGCTGATAAGCACCTTCTGTTGTAGCGATGATTGTCTTGTTTACAGTGAATCCGCAGTCTGGATGATCAGCGATATACTTTTCAACCATTCCTGGAATCTCGTCAGTAAATGACCAGAGATTTACTGTTACAGGACCTTTTGCGCCACCCTTCTTTGAACAACCTGTGAACAAAGCGGCAGCTACTGTGAGAACACACAATACTGATAGGATTTTTTTCATTTTCCTTTCCTCTTGTAAAAAGTTTTTTTTATATTAGGGAAATACCCCTAACTGTTTTAATTGTAACTCATATCTATTTTTTTTGCAAAAAAAAAATACTGAATTTGTGACAAATTCACTCATATTAAACGTTTAACTTTTAAAAACTTCGTTTCGAAAACGTTTTCTTTACGAACTACAACGTTTTCTTAAAGTTAAATACAGGTTAAATCGGGCATTTTCCTAACTATAAAGCAAAATTATTTCTATATATTGTTTTATTTTTTTTTGACTTTTAATGAATCTATGCTATTATTTTCATAAGTGGAAGGAAAAATAAAATTCGGAAAGATGTTTCGTGAAAAAAAAGAATATCACGCCCGAAAAGGCAAAATTAATTTCTACCTTCCTCGTTTCAATCGTCTTCATGACAATCGTGCTTTCTCTGTCCAGCGTATATACAAGCAGAATGCTGAAGGATGCTGAAAATGAATATTTTGACAGTATTCATACAACACTGGACAGCTATACCAAAATCATCAGTCTTAAATTAAATGATTATATTCACTCCCTGCAGGTTTTCTATACAGACAAGATTTTTGACAATCCTGATTCTCAAAAGATATTTCAATTTATAAATGAATATGCTTACAAAATGCCGGAAGATTTTTTTGAATTATATTATGTTTTACCAGATGGCACAATTTTTACATCAGACAATTTTCAAACAAAACTTGATTCTTCAAATCATTTAGGACTTGTAGAAGGTAATGACATTGCAGTCAGTGGATTAAGAATACATCCTAGAACCGGCGACAAAATCTTTTCTATAGAAAAATCCATTTATAAGGACGGAAAAATAGCAGGAGCTCTTGGAGCTTCAATTTTCATAAATAAATTTGTAGAGAGTACCACCGATATAAAAGTTGGTGAAAAAGAATCTTATATGCTGCTCGATAAAAAGGGCTATTTCCTTGTTCACCCTAACCCGGAGATAATCGGAAGAACTTATGAACCTGCTGACAAAAAGTATGAAAACACCTCTACACTCCAAATGGCAAAAAATCCTGCATCAACCTATATCACTCAGACAGCTACAGGAGATCTAGCCTATCTTATGACAGCAAAAATTCCGGAATCAGGCTGGACTCTTTCTTTAAAGATTTCAATGAACGACATAAACGAAATCTATAAACCGGAAAAGAGAAATGAAATTGCTATTATCATTGTTTCTATCATTTTCGTTTTGTGTCTTGTTTTTGCCGAAGCAAAGCTTCTTGATTTTTTTCAGAAAAAGCAGATTATTGCTACCGTTTACGATCCTCTTACAAACCTCTGGACAAGACAACGCTTTGAAAGTGAAGCAGCAAGAATGATGAGAAACTCAAGGGCCAAGTTCATGCTCATAGAAGCAGATATCAGAGGCTTTAAGTTTATAAATCAGAATTATGGAGAAGAAGCTGCAGACAAGCTGATTCTTTATTATTCAAAAGCTCTCAGCAAGCATATTCATGATTATCATGCAATAATTGGCCGTGGCTTTGCAGATCATTTTTACATTCTCGTAAAAGTTACTTCCGTTCATCGTGCCATGACCCTTTTTAAGGATCTGGTAGAAGACTTTAATAAAGAAATAAAGAATTATGAAATTCCATTCTTCCCTAAATTTGGAATTTCCTTCCACATGCCAAAGGACGATCCTAAGAACTCTACAATTCAGAGTCTCATAGGTCAGGCATCTTTTGCAAAAAGTACAATTAAAGATAACCTGCTGACTCAATATTCAATTTACAACTCAAAGCTTCTGGAAAAAATAAATGAAGAACGCTTTATAGAAAGTCATATGCAGCAGGCTCTGGATGCACACGAATTCTTTGTTATGTATCAGCCAAAGATTTCTCTTGTAAATGATAAGATTGTAGGTGCAGAAGCCCTTGTCAGATGGAACAGTCCGAAATTCGGTCTTCTTACTCCGGATAAGTTTATTCCTCTTTTTGAAAGGAACGGCTTTATTACCAAGCTTGACTATTATGTATATGAAGAGGTCTTTAAATTCATTCAGAAAAAACTTTTGAAAAATGAAGAAGTAGTTCCTATTTCTATTAACATGTCTCGTAACCATAACAGACCGGAAAAGTTCATGCATGACTTTATGGAGATTTTTACAAAGTATTCTATTCCGGCACATCTGATTCAGATTGAAATTCTTGAACGTTCTGTAATGGACAACACTACCCTTCAGGATGTTACAGAAATGCTTCACAAGGAAGGATTCTCTGTTGCCATGGATGATTTTGGAAGCGGAGAATCTTCTTTGAACATGCTTACAAAGATTCCGGTTGATGTATTAAAGTTCGACAGAGAATTCCTTAATGCCTCTACAGACGCAGAAGGAAAGATTGATAAGAAGTCTGAGAAATTTATTCGTATTCTGATTAGTCTTAGCAAGAACCTTGATAAGCAGACTGTTTTTGAAGGTGTTGAAACACAGGCTCAGAGAGACTTCCTGCGCGCTATCGAATGTGACCAGGCCCAGGGCTTCTTCTATTCAAAGCCACTGAGCGAACAGGATTTCGTACAGTTTATTAAGATGCACTCGTAGGCTACAATGTTGCCAGATGTTTATTCAAAAGTTCAGTTGCCTGCTTAGGGTTAGCTTTACCATGAGACTGCTTCATTACCTGTCCCATGAGCCAGCCTACAACGTTTGTCTTTCCGCCCTTGTAGTCTTCAATAGCCTTAGGGTTAGCAGCAATTACATCCTGAACAATCTTGTCGATTTCGCCGGCGTCGCTTACAACTTCCATACCCTTCTCTTTGATGATAACTGAAGGCATTTTGTTTGTTGAGAGCATTTCGGCAAATACTTCCTTACCCTGCTTTGATGTGATTTTTCCATCCTCGAGGGCATCAGCAAGCTCTGCAATGTGAGCAGGTGTTAAGCTGATATCTGTAATGGCAATTTTCTTTTCGTTGAGAACTGCAAGGAGCTCTGCAAGAATAAGGTTTACTGCGCGTTTTGGATTCTTTGATTTAGTAGCAGCATCTTCAAAGAAGAGAGCCAGGTCACGTGTAGAAGTGATTGTTTCCACATCGAAGTCTGTCATTCCGTACTGAGCCTTATAGCGCTGGCGTTTTGCTTCTGGAAGCTCGCCTACCTTTTCTTTTGCGTTTGCAATAAGTTCTTCGCTTACTGTGAAAGGCTTGATATCAGGTTCAGTTGTAAAGCGGTAGTCTACGAAAGAGTTCTTTGTACGCTGAACAACAGTCTGTCCCTTTTCTTCATCCCAACCCATTGTTACCTTGAAGCCAGGGTTGAATTCCTGACGGTCTTCCTGGAATTCTTTGAGCTGGCGCTGAGCTTCGTATGTACATGCATCGCGGATTGCCTTGAAAGAGTTCAGGTTTTTAATTTCGGAAATCGGTGTGTGCCAGAGTTTTCCGTCTTCCCAAACGTTGAGGTTGATGTTTGCGTCGCAGCGCATGTTACCTTCTTCCAGGTTACCGTTTGTTACTTTTACATAACGGAGGATTTCCTGAACAGTCTGCATAAAGAGAGCTGCTTCTTCAGGAGAAGTCATATCTGGTTTTGTTACAATTTCGATAAGTGGAGTTCCACAGCGGTTGTAGTCGATGTATGAGTGAGCGCCCTGAAGGTGAAGAGACTTACCTACGTCTTCCTCAAGGTGAATACGTTCAACGCGTACACGGCGATATTTTCCATCACCTACGATACAGTCCTGACCGATGAAGTTCTTCTCGCGGCACTTTGCTCCACCAGGCTGTTCGTCTTTTGGATAACTTCTGAAAGGAAGATCTACATATCCATCTGTACAAAGAGGAATATCATACTGAGTAATCTGATAGCCTTTTGCAAGGTCAGGGTAAAAGTAATGCTTGCGGTCAAACTTTGTAAAGCGTGCGATATTGCAGTTGAGTGCCTGACCAGCAACAGCTCCGAGTTCTACATAGCCTTTAGAAATACGAGGCATAGCACCTGGCAAACCAAGACAAACCGGACAAACACGTGTGTCTGGCATTCCACCGTAGCGGTTTTCGCAGGCACAGAAAGCCTTGGTTTTAGTCAAAAGCTGAGTATGAATTTCGCAACCGATTACAATTTCCCACTTATCTATCATATAATCCTCAAATAAAAAGCAAAATAATGATTTATTATATAGAAAATAAAGAGTTAGAACAATATATTCGTGTTCTTAAAAATCTGATGGGCTCCCGCTTGCAATTGGCACAAAACTGCTCGCTCTCCCTTTTTTGTGTAAGAATCCTGCGGTTTTGCAAGCAAAATCCTCGGATTCTTTTTATGGCTAAACGCCAAAAAGCTCGAGAGGCAGTTTGCGCCCCTTGCCTGCTCCGCCCCTCAGATTTTTAAGCTCCGTTTATATCTCTAAATTTTTCCTTTTTCTTTAAGTATATTTTCTACATACTCAACCATCTCGTAAACGAGGGCGTCGCAGTGGGGCTTTCGGGTGCCGCCGGCTGCTGCATTGGCTTTTAAGAGGTCGGCACAGTTCAACATGTCGCTGTGGCGGCTCTGGAAGTATTTTACCAGGGCCTGAGTATCTTCTGGTGCATCAACATCAAAAAGGCCGAGAACCATAAGACCTCCGGTAATTACGCCGCAGGTAATTCCGCTTTTCATTCCGCCACCAAAGGCAGTTGCAATTTTGTAAGCGGTTTCGTCGTCCAGGTTCAGGCTTTGGGTAAAAGACATAAGTACAGACTGAGCACAGTTGTGGTGTGGTGTTTCAATTGCGCGAATTTCTTTTGCGCGGTCAAGATATTTACTCATTGCTATTCCTCCCAGCGGGTATATTTATCACATTCAAGGATTTTCTTTGCATTTGCAACGCGCTCGAGTGTCGGGCTTTCAAGATCTTTGAGAACATAATCAATTCCAAGATCCTTGTACTTCATTGCACCAAGTCCATGGTATGGAAGAATCTCTACTCTGTAAACATTGTGGAGGGTGCGGATAAAGTCACGGGTCTGTGTAAGATATTCATCATTATCTGTAATACCTGGAACAAGAACGTGGCGGATCCAGATAGGCTTATTGATTTTATCGAGGTAGGCAAACATTTCGCGGATATTCTTTCCACTCTTACCAGTCAGCGTAATATGCTCATCTTCGTTGATATGCTTGATATCCATCAAAAGAATATCTGTTACTTCCATAAGCTTCTGGAACTTTGAAAACCAGGTCTTGTCTTCTTCTGTTGCATCTGGTGCTTCTCCATTTCGGAAAGGGGCTCCTGAAGTATCAATACAGGTATTAACGCCAAGCTTCTTAAAGGCAGTAAAAAGTTCAATCAGAAAATCAATCTGGAAAAGTGGCTCTCCACCGCTGACGGTTACACCACCCTTTTTGCCCCAGTATTCCTTGCAGGACATTGCTTCATTTACAAGCTCTTCTACTGAATAGAGCTTTCCGTCTGTCATTTTCCAGGTATCAGGATTATGACAGTAAAGGCAGCGCAGAGGGCAGCCTGAAAAGAAAATAATAAAACGGCTTCCTGGTCCGTCCGCACAGCCGAAGCTTTCTAATTGATGAATATATCCCTGCATGAGGTCTCCTTGTTATCTGTCATGCTGAACTTGTTTCAGCATCTTGAATGAGAGATTCCGAAACAAGTTCGGAATGACGTTTCTTTAAATATAACTATTTTCTGAAAGATTTTCCACTTTTTATGAAGTCCATGTGGGCTTTATCTTTGGCTGACAGGCGGCGCTGGCCAAGTTTAAGTTCTTCGTGGCGGCCTGTATTCGTTCGGCTTTGAGGTAAATCCCAGACTGGCTTTTTAGGATGCTTATCTCCCTTTTTAACATACTCGCTCCACTCTTCCGGCTCAGGAACTTCAAACTTCATATGCTCGCCTGTAAAAGGATGATCAAACTCCAGGGTACGGGCGTGGAGGCAAAGGCGGTCAAAAGGATTGGTATGTGCCCGATGCTCTTCGTCTCCGGCAAGAGGATAGCCGTGAGCCGCAAGGTGAGCACGAATCTGATTTTTCTTTCCGGTATCCAGTGAAAGTTCAAAAAGAATATGAGTCGGGCCCTGTAAAATCATCTTGTAGTGAGTGCGGGCTGCAACAGTTTTAAAGTCGTGTCCCTTATTATCCTTATCTCCCTTTTTAGGAACAAAGCCAACGTTATGGGCATTCTGAGCAAGAGGGTCATCAATAAGGCCTGATTCTGGAAGAGACTCTGCATTACGGCTGATTTCTGCGACCGCATGATAAAGACGCTCAGTTACCATTGTGTGCCAGGTATTCATGATTTTTTCCTGGGCCTGCTCTGTGAGGGCAAACATCATAACACCGCTGGTATCGCGGTCAAGACGGTGAACCACATAAGGTTTATGTTTTGAGTTAGCCTCTCCCTGTTTACGAAGCATTTCTTCGAGGACAGACTGGGCTGTTCGAACTTTACTGCCTGGATATGGAACTGAAAGAAGTCCTGTTGGTTTATTGATTACTGCAATCCACTGATCATGATAGAGAAGTTCTATTTTTTCACGACCGTAATCTGCCTTATGCTCTCTCTTATATTGTGTCGAAGCCTTTACCATAGTGGAGGCATTGTAGCACTTTATTGTTTTACTCGCAATGACATTATGATTCCAGGCGCTGAAGGAATTGGCGGGTGCGGGCTTCTTTTGGAGAAGTAAAAATTTCAGCTGCAGAACCTTCTTCTACAATCAGGCCTTTATCCATAAAAATGACTTTATCTGCGGTATCGCGGGCAAAGGACATTTCGTGGGTAACAATAACCATTGTAGTTCCCTCGGAAGCCAGCTGCTTTATTACATTTAGGACTTCACCGGTAAGTTCCGGATCCAGAGCTGAAGTTGGTTCATCAAATAAAATTACTTCAGGATTTACGGCTATGGCACGGGCAATACCTACCCGTTGCTGCTGACCGCCGGAAAGACTTGAAGGATAAAAATCAGCCTTATCGCGAAGTCCAACTTTTTCGAGTGCTTTAAGAGCCCGGTCTTTTGCTTCTGCTTTAGAAACCTTTCTTGCAGTCACAAGTCCTTCCATAACATTCTGCAGGGCAGTCATATTTGAAAAAAGATTATAATTCTGAAATACAAAGGCTGTTTTGCGTCGGATTTCCAGCATAGTCTTTTTTGATACTCTTTCTAAATCAAGATGAAACTCATCAAAATCAAGAGTGCCGGAATCTGCTTTTTCCAGAAAGTTGATACAGCGAAGCAGAGTTGTTTTACCGGCTCCAGAAGGTCCGATTATTGCAGTTACACTTCCCTTTTCTACATCAAGGGAAATACCTTTGAGAACCTCAGTTTTATCAAATGACTTATGAACGTTAGTTAGTTTTAGCACGACGCACTCCTGAGAACACAACCCGTCTTTCAATCTTTCTGAAAAGCAATTCTACCGCAAGGCAGACAAATATGTAAATAACAAAAATATCAATATATGATTCTACGTAATTATAGCCGTAGGCTGCTTCAATTTTCGCAACTCCGGTAATTTCCCGGACAGTCATCATAAAGGCAAGAGAAGTATTTTTTATCAGGATTACTGTAGTAGAGCAAAGATTCGGCAGAGCGGAAACCAGAGCCTGTGGAAAAACTACCCGGCGGAAGGCTTGCATTCTTGTTTCGCCGATAGAAAGTGCTGCTTCCAGCTGGCCCTTATCTACAGAAGAAATTGCAGAACGAAAAACTTCACTTAGAGTTGCAGAAGAATTAATGCCGAAAACAACAAAGGCATAAACAATCGGATTGATTTCAAAAACATTAAGCGACCAGCCGGCAGACTTTACCAAACTGTTCAAAAGGCTTGGCATAATGCTGTAGACAATCAGAATCTGAAGAACAATTGGAGTTCCGCGGATAAAAGAAACAAAAATCCTGCAAAGCTGGTCAAGCACACGAATCTTATGAATACGGGCCAGGGCAATCAAAAGAGCCGGAATTACTGCCAGCAGCAGAGAAACAATTGTGATTTCAAGAGTCACCGGAATTGCCTTTACACAAAGCCAGAAGGTTTTTATAAGGTAAGAGAAATCAAGCTGCATCTATCTTCCTCCTGCCTTTTGAATAATGTTTTTCGAGTCTTAGGAAAACTTGTTCAATAATAAGAGTTAGAGACCAGTAAATTGCGGCAAGAGCAAGATAAGTCTCCAGAGAATAAGCGCCGTAGTTCCGGGAAATTATAAGATTACCCGCCCCCATCATATCAATCAGGCCGATTGTAAAAGCAAGGCTTCCTTCCTTAAAAAGAGAAATCAGGGAGTTACCAAGATTCGGCAGGGCAACAACAAGGCCCTGGGGAAGCATAACTCGACGAACCGCCTGCCAGGGAGTAAGACCTATGGAAAGAGCAGCTTCGTACTGCTGACGGCCAAGAGCCAGATAAGCAGAGCGGATAATTTCTGCAAGGGTTGCCGAATAAAGCAGTGAAAGTGAAATAATTACGTAGATGATTTTAGAAGAAAAGTTGAGGTCTAAGCCGAAAAGTCCAAGGGCAAGTTTTGGGATTCCGTAGTAAACAATAAAAAGAAGAACGATGCTGGGTGTGCAGCGGATTACGTTTATGTAGCCGTTGGCAAAAACGCGAGCCCAGCGCTTTTTGCTCTGCTTCTGGGCAAAAAGAAGAACTGCAAGTGCCATGCCCAGAAGGATTGTTCCAAGCACGACACCCAGAGTAACGCCGAAGTAAGGAATGATTTTCAGAAAACTGTTCCAGATCTGGACCGGTGAAAATGGTCTTGTCATTCCCTACTCCTGCATATGTGTCATATTCGGGCTTGACCCGAATAATGACACTAAAGTTTATTAGTCACTTACAAAGTTGAAAACATCTTCTCCGAAATACTTCTGTGACAGTGCAGATATTGTACCATTTTCTTTCAATGTTTGCACGGCCTTGTCGTAGGCAGCAGCAAGCTCAGTTTCCTTTTTGTTGAACAATGGCCAGGTTGGGATTCCCTTGTATGGCACGTAAGAAAGCTTGTCTGCAAACTGATGATATGGGCCAGTTTCTTTCAAAACATTTTTTTCGTAAGAAAGTTTGAGTACAAAGTATGCATCGTAGCGGCCTTCGAGTACCCAGAGGTAAGAATCAGCAATATCAAAAACATCTGATGGCACAAGCTTGATCTGATTTGAAGGATGCTTTTCGTTGAAGTCCTGAATTACAGAGAACTGTGCGCTCTGTGGAGAAATAGGAATAAGTTTTCCAGAAAACTTTGCAAAGCTTTCAAGGTCTTTAATCTGATTTTCATTTTCCTTACGGAAAGCAATTCCGATTACAGATGCGGCAAGTGGATTCTGAGGAATCAAAAACTTCTTTTTGCGTTCTTCTGTAATCCAGGCCCCCTTTGTACCAACCTGATATTTTCCTGATTCAGTACCGATTAAAAGCTCTTCATCGCTTACGCCGTGGAACTTAAACTCATATTCCGGGAGAAGTTCATCAACGGCCTTGAGAACAGCAATTTCAAAACCATCTGCATTTCCCTTTTCATCAAGGAAGTCGTAAGGAACGTTTGTTACTGTATGAGCAACATTAATTGTGCGAACCTTTGTCTTTGATTTTTTAGATTTTGACGCAGCAAAACAAGGTGTAACAGCAAGCATCATAAGTGCTGCTGCCAATGTAATTTTTAATTCTCTTTTCATAAATGCCTCCTGAGCGAGCCCGCTGGCGGGCGGTGATAAATAGCAAAGCGTTAAAAAAATTGCGAAAGCAATTTTTAGCTTTACCTCCTTTTATGTCCGCAAGTGCCCTAAATTTAAGTTGGCTTAGAGTACTCTTAAAAACCTAGTAAGTCAATGGGTTATCTATACAATTATTCTATAGCAGTAATAATTTTGCGTTATATATAGTAAATACTCTTCGGAGAAAATCCCCAACTTCCTGTAAAGCTCTATCTTTTTTGATTTTCTATGTTATAGTTTATATGCGAAAACATTTTCCGGAGGAAATTATTAAGATTACATCTATCTCATTAAAAAAGTCTCTCTTCTTTTTATTTTCAGCTGCAATTCTGACAGGAATTTTAATCAGCTGCACCCCATCAACTGGAAATCATGGGTCAAATGTTCCTGATGTAAGTTCTGTACAAATGGCACAAAACATGGCAATAGGCTGGAACCTTGGAAACACACTGGATGCGACTAACTGGGAAAATAAAACAAATGCAGGTATATCCACAGAAGAAGAATGGGGAATGCCCAAAACTACAGAAGTAATGATTACTGCAATAAAAAACGCAGGCTTCAAAACCATTAGAATCCCTGTAAGCTGGCACAATCATATTACAGATACAACAAATTATACTATTGATTATGCATGGATGGCTCGTGTAAAGGAAATTGTAGACTGGGCCTATAACAAAAATATGTGTGTTATCATTAACATCCACCATGATAATCTTAAAAACTCTGAATTAACAGGCAATATTGGTTTTGCCATTTCTTATGACGAAAACAAACAAACACAATCTAAAACATATATTGCAAAGATCTGGACTCAGATTGCCACAACTTTTGCCAGTTATGACAACAGACTTGTTTTTGAAGTTTTGAATGAACCAAGAGATGTCGATGGAGAAGTCGCCAACAATGAATGGAATTGTACTGACGAAAATATTATGGACATAATTACCTCATACGAACAGGCTGGTATTGATGCAATTCGTGCCGTAGCAGGAAATGAAAACCGTTTTATTATGGTTCCCGGTTATGCAGCCAGCGGATCAAACCCACAAATGCTTGACGCATATACCATGCCAACTGATTCAGCGACAGACCGTCTCCTTCTTTCTACCCACGCCTACTCTCCTTACAATTTCGCAATGAAAGATATGACAGATACAGTTTTTGGAGATGATGACAAAGCTTCTCTTGATTATATCTTCTCTTATCTCAAAAGCAACTATACAGACAAGGGAATCGGTGTTGTAATGGGAGAAGCCAGCGCAACAGATAAAGAAAATCTTTCTGAAAGAATTGCCTGGGCAACCTACTATTTTACAAAGGCAAAAGAAGCAGGTATTCCGGTTGTACTTTGGGATAATATGGTAACTGCAAGCTCAGAAAATAATACTGATGTTGGCGAACGCCACGGCTACTATGACCGCAAAAACAATAACTGGTACTTCCCTACTATGATTCAAGCAATGATGAAAGCCGTTTATGGTGATAATTATACGGCCCAGTAAATTAGAAATGGATTGCTTCGCCTTCGGCTCGCAATGACCAGACACAAAAAAAACGCCGCTTTTTTCGAAGCGGCGTTTTTTTTATGCCCCCGAAACAAGTTCGGGGTGACAGTCCCTTACTAGAGAGAAGCGTGGCAAGTACGAGC
>SFOB01000142.1 GCA_004554075.1 Treponema sp. | reverse complement strand
TTTCTACAGGCTATATAATAGTAGAATTTGATCAGGAAGATACCATTGCGGTTTTAAAAATGATTTCAGAAGCCATAGTTTACGGGGAGATTGCACCTGCAGATGCAGACCGCGCTGTTTCTTCCCGCAAATATAAGAAGCGTCTGGAAAACGGCACTGCCTCAAATCAGATGTACAGTGCACTTATTAATCGAATCTACGGCAAGGGAGAACTTTCTTCAATTTACGAGGCCGAAAAAGAAATTCTTTCTGATACTGATTACACAAAGATTCTTTCTGCCTACCCTGCCATGCTCAATGCATCCCGCTATTCGGTAATCATATGCGGCGCCCTGCATCAAAACCTGGCAGATTTCCTGGAAGAAACTCTGGGCCAGCTTGCAAGCCAGACTTCTCAACAAGTAGTTTCAGAAGCTCCGGCTCACAAAGCGCCTGATTTAAGTGCAGCAAAAAATCTTTCTGTTCAGGTTCGACACACCTTCCTTACTGATATTCCTGCAGAAAAGGCTGGCCCGCAGCCTGCAGTGCTTATTCCCACAACAGAATTTCTGGATCCGGTAATATACACTTTTACCGCACCGGAACCGGGTACAAAAGAGGCTGCCTTGTATAATGCAGTTTTGTGTTACGTAGCAGAAAAACTTGAAAAAAATAATCCTGTGACTGTGCTGCTTCCGGAAAACGGCGTAAACCTTGGAAGTCTGATTATCCAGAATGTAGCTCACACCAGAGAACTGGATGCCCAGTATAAAACGACTGTTCAGTCTATCAAAGACCAGCTGCAGCATCTGCAGACAAGCCAGGCTTTAGTCCGTGAAATTAAAAACAACTGGATCCGCAGACAGATGAAAGACACCGGCTCAGATACAGGAACCGCCCTGTTAATGCAAAAAGGCTTAGAACTCTTTAACGAAAGTCCTAAGCCTCTCTGGTATCTGGAAGAATACAATTACATTCAATCCGCCAGCCTTCAGGATTACCTTGAAATTATGGAATACTTCCCTGTAATTCCTCAGGCCCGCGTCTACTCAAAAGATTCTAAGAAATAATTAGTATTCGTCTACAGCAGAAGGAGTTGTTACAAAATCCATGCTGTATTCCTGAACATACTTTGCAATATTTTCTTCAGACATCATGTTCAAAAGCTGATTAATCTGAGCTCTTGTAAAGTAGAATTTTACAGAAGGAGATTCTCTTGTTGTTGCATCCCCTGCTCTTTCATAATATTCATTCTTAAACGGATAATTGCTGATTACAAAATATGGGGAACCTTTTACAAATTCATACCCAACAAAACCATTTCCCTCACCATAATTAGGAGTTGAGCTGCTGATTGCACCCCAGTTCAGTCTAAACTTAATTTTTCCGTAAGCACGTTCTGTACGTTTTCCCTTACGCTGAAGTCTCTTATTTTCAAAGTCATTCATATAAGCTTCGGCAGCCTTTGCAAGAGCCGCACGGCCATCCTTATCAAACTGTACATAATAATAAGCAGCAGCATTATAGCTTCCAAATCCTGCCATCAGATTATCATAACGAAGAACTACAGTTGCATTCTTTTCTTTTAAGCCGGTAATTTCCTGTGTAAATACAGTTGTTTCATCATATTTAATAAAATCATCACCATTTCCAAAGGTAAAGAATTTCTCAAACGCATTTTTCTTTTTTCTTGGGGTTATTTTTTTTACAGCTTCCCCTTCAGCAGCTTCGCCTTCAGCCTTACCTTCAGCGCCCTCTGCATTTTCTGTTTCTGGACTGTATGAATCCGGAGCTGACTGCACATTTTTAGTAGTTCCACAAGAAACCAGAATAGCAGAAAAAGCAATCAGGCAGGCAGCACGTAACAAAGTTTTTTTCATTTTGTAAACCTCATAAGTTTTTATTAATGTCTTTATACATTATAAACAATTATTCAATTTAAGTCGTTACAAAACAAAAAAAAGTTTTGAAAAATAATTCAAAAACACCCCTCGCTACCTCGCCTTCCTCTCCGACAAAATAGACGTCCAATTTGAGTTGGTATTCGAAGCATTGAAGCAAAACAAATAAGACTGTTTACAAATCATTTTTTCATAAGAATAAAACACAAAAAAAAAAGACGTTCTCTTTCGAGAACGTCTTTTTGGATTCTAACAGTCTAACCTGCTATGTGATTAGAAGTTAACCTTGAAATTTACTGGTACAGAGATCTTTACTGAACTAGCAATATCAAACTGTACAGCAATTTCGTATGCCATGATTCCTACAGAACTTGTGAAACCAGGTTTAATTGTGCATCCGAAGTTAGAAGCCAAAATGTTAGCATCTTTGAAGTAGAGATATACTGTACCCTTATCCAAAGTATAAGCAAACTTAGCAAGTGTAAGCAATGTCATAGAAGAAGTTCCGATATTGCTAAGATCTGTAGCCTTCCACTGTACATATGCCTGAATGTTCAATGCATCCTGAGCGAATACGATGTCGAAGTCAGCTCCGATTCCGTTTGTAGCAGCTTTATAGAAAGCTGCATCAACGAAGATTGTTACTGGATCGAATGTGTTCTTGTAACCTACACCAAATGAAAGTGTATCGAACTTGTTTGTAGCATCAAACATTGCAGAAATTGTTCCGAAATCAGCACCATACTGAGCATAGAAGTTCAACTGTCCAACTGAAACATCGCCACCATTTGGTTTTGAGAACCAAGGAGTATTTTTAGCAGTTACTAAAGAAAGAGTCATAGAGAATGCATCAACATTTACATCGAGAGAAGCACCCCAGCTATCATAATTGATAAGGCGTCCACCGTAATCAATTGTTTCAACATTCATTGATTTATCAATAGTACCAAGGTTAACCTTAAGCATATCAAAAGGCTTGAACCAGATTGCCCATTTACCTGTTGTGAAAGTAGATCCATTATCTCCATCTGTGAATTTGAATGTTCCACCTGCTCTATCAGAAGAAATAGACAATGTCAATGGAGCATGCCAGAACTGGTTTTCGTTCTTAAGCACAAGAGCTTTTACATCGCCTGTTGCTCCATCGTAGTTAAACAAATCTCCAGCAAGTCTTACACCAGCCGAAAGTTCTGCTGCAAAAGCAGAAGCTGCTACTGCAGCTGCTACTAAAATTCCAACGATTTTTTTCATTTGAAAAAATCCTCCCTTTTTGTCGGAGGGGCGGTACCAGGCAAATCAGACAAAAATCATGAAAAAAATCAAAATTTTCTAATTTTTTCTGCAGTCAAAAATCATACGATAAATATAATGCGGGCAGTTTATACCCGCAGGAGGCTTTTATGATTTATGGATATATAAGAGTTAGTACAGACAAACAGACTGTAGAAAATCAGAGATTTGAAATCAACAGATTTATTAAAAAGAGTGGAGTACATGTTGATTCCTGGATTGAAGAAACAATAAGCGGAACTGTTGCGCCTAACAAAAGAAATCTCGGTAAGCTTATCAGCAAAACTAAAAAGGGTGACATCATTATCTGTTCAGAACTTTCCCGGCTGGGGCGTAACATGTTTATGATAATGTCTATCCTGAATATCCTGATGGAAAATGGGGTGATAATTTACACAGTCAAGGAAAGATATAAACTTGGAGAAGATTTGACCAGTAAAGTGCTCGCCTTTGCCTTCAGCATCTCTGCAGAGATTGAAAGATCTCTGATTTCCCAGCGAACAAAAGAAGCCCTTCGCCGCAAAAAGGCAGAAGGTGTAAAACTAGGCCGCCCGAAAGGAAAACTGAACTCAAAATATAAGCTCACAGGCTGCGAAGAGAAAATAATCAGTATGCTGAATGAAGGCTATCCCAAAAATCTTATCAGCAAACAGCTGAATGTATCCCCTTCAACGTTGTATCTGTTTTTGAAAAAGAAAAATATCCACCGTTGAAATCAGAATTTGCAGTTTTAACTCCTGAAGTAACCTCTGTAATCAATAAAATTGATAGAAATTTATAATTAAATGTTATATCAGAGGTTTTCCTTATTAGCGCAAATAAAGGGCAATAAAAAAAATAATTTTTCTTGACTTCGCATATATGCCGTGTTAGAATTATAAAAAAAAGAGGATTTCACGTAAAAAACCGTTGGTTTGTGAAATCCACAAATAAAAAGGAGGATTTTTTCAAATGAAAAAAATCGTTGGAATTTTAGCAGCAGCAGCAATCGCCGCTTCTGTATTTGCAGCAGATGTTTCTGCTGGTGTAAGACTTGAAGGTAGCTTGTTCAATTATGCTGGTGGAAAGGTTTCTGCTTTGACACTTAAGCATAATAACCAGTACTATCATGCACCAATTTCTTTCTCTATTTCTGGAGAAAAAGCTGGTGGACAGCTCAAGCTTACAGATCAGGATAGAGGAAACTATAAAGCTGATCCAGTTACAGCCGCAACTAATGATGCTGAAGTAAAATCTTCTGCATGGCAGATTTGGATTAAACCTATCGATGTACTTAAACTTACATTCGGTACTTATAAGACTAATTTGAATCAGGAAACAATTGGCTGGTATCGTACAGCATCTACAATCGGTAATGATGACGGAGCTCAGGGAAACTGGGTTGCTACACTTACTCCTGTTGATGGTCTTTCTATTGATTTGCTCTTTGGTCAGACATTTGGTAAAGCATGGTTCGCTGACAACTCTGTTGCTGAACTTGGTTTGATCTTCAAGTACAGCGCAGACTTTGGAACAATCGGTGCTT
>SFOB01000047.1 GCA_004554075.1 Treponema sp. | reverse complement strand
CATTCCTTCAAGAGAGAGGGAATCAATATCTGCCTGAAGCTGTGAGCTTGCAAGATATTCAACATTGTGGGTAACACCACGGCCAGAAACTACATATTTTGGAGGGATTCGGTTAAGTACATAACTAACAGTATCAAGACGACAGTTTTCACAATCGCATGTAAGCCAGGCAACCTTCTCAGCCTTTACTTTATCATAAAGTGTGTTTACTGCCTTAATTACTACATCTTCCATCAGGTTATGTACGTTCATAGTCATCTCCTATTTTTTACAACATTATATTAATATATTAATTATACGTTAGAAATTGCAAAAAAACAAATAAAAAAAAGCTGACCAGCAAGGGTCAGCTTTTATAAGGCCAGGTTTTTACAACCAGGGATTATTTGATTTCTTCAATCTTAAGAGCAGCAGTCCAGTCTGCCTGAAGGAAATGTCCTCTGTCTATTTCGTATGAAACAAGATATTTCTTTCCTTTTTCAAATTTGAACTTTTCTGTCTGGAACGGCCAGTAGCCGCCTGCAACAAAGGCATTTCCCTTTTCGTAAACACTGTAGAAGAACTCTACATCTTCGCCTGCAGGGATATAGAATGTATATTCCTTTGATTCAGGATCAACTCTGTTTTCCTTACAGTAAGCATAAGCATTTTCGCCATTAACACGATGAATATCAACTCCATCCTTAAACTTAATGATTGCAGCATTATCTTTATCTGCAATTATATGCTTTTCCGTATAATAATTGTCATTGATTCTGAAGTTATAGTTCTTTCCATTTGGAAGAAAGGTATCAACTCCATACATTCTGATTCCTTCAATCTTAGAAATACCACAAGTTACTCTAACCTTCTGTTTTGAATCTGAAGGATTTTTTACAAGCTTATAAAGATATGATTTTGTATCAGAGTCGTACAAAGCTTTTACCATATCATCAATGTCTACCTGCACAAAAGCTGAAGCATCTTCTGCTGTGTAATTGTCGTGTTTGAGAACAAAGCCATACTTAGTAAGGAATTCAGCTTCAATCTTGTCAAACTCAATATTCTTATAAAGACTTTCTGGTGTACAGCTGTCATTTTCTGTCCACATAAGCTGAATTTCAGTTACCTGAAATGTTTCACTTTCCAGAGTTGCCGGATCAAAACCATTTGAAGCACAGGAAACGAATAATACAGACAAGGTTGCCGCGAATAATAATTTAAGTTTTTTCATTTTTATAATCTCCTTTTACTTAATTATTTCAGAAAAAACTAAAACTTTCCACCCCCGAGGGTTGCAGAAAGCTTAAGAGATAATGTCGGATTCTTGTCGAAGGTCTTAAAAGTAAGAACTGGTCCAAGGCCCATCTTTAACTCATTGATTGGAGAATAATAGAACATTGCAGTTGTTGTGAGACTTGTACCTGTCATTGCGGCGATGGTTGCATCATCTACACCAGCTGCCTTAGCCATTGCAATTTCCATATCTGTGTATTCTTCGCGGCCAAAGTTTGCCATTGCAAAAATACTTGCAGAAAAATCTGTAGTGCCAAAGATTTTACCAAAGTTTGCCATGGCTGCAATATTGTGTCCGCCGATTATGTGGCTGGCAATATCCTTTGAGTTACCATTGTAGTAGTACTGAGCTGCAAGGGTAATCTGAGGATCTTTCCAGTAATAGCTTAAGCCGGCAGTTGCCTGGAAGATACTTGTTTTATCATTCCACTCTTTATTCTTTGTCCATTCAGTATCTGCACCGTAGCTGTATACAAACTCACCAAAGAAGCTGACTTTCTTAAGGCTTCCGGTTGCTGTAAGCATTGCCTTTGGAGCATTCTGATATTTATAGAAGGCACCAAGTCCAAGTTCCCAGTTGCCGATAAGAATATCTGCTTTACCGGCAAGGGCTGTGTCACGCAAATAAGTTTCTGCAGTCTGATTTGTAAAGTTTGTTGAAGGAATTACATAGAACCAGAGACAGTTCTGACTGCCAGGGAAGACAATCTGAGTCCTCAGGTTCAAGGCACCGTCAACCTGCTTTTCCGGATTTTCAGGATCAATCGAAGAAGTGTTGATCATATCTGATACAGGGCTGAAGAAGTAACCTGCTCCCCAGGTAACGGTATGTACACCAAAGCGGAAGAAGGCTGTGTCTTTGATTGAGAAGTCTGTAAAGAGTTCCTTGAGCTTAAACCAGTCTGTGATTGTTGTTGAAGTCTTAAAGGTTGGAATCGGGCTGCTACTAGTCTGATAAGTAGTAGATAATGCTTTGTTCACAAAAGGATAAGCCAGACCAAACTTTGTGTAGAGGCGCAGGTTCTGGGTTGGGCGGGCATCTACAGAAAGCAGGGCGCTTAAATCCGGAGTAAGCTTTGAATTTTTGATATTCTCACCAAAATCAGTTGAATCTGGTGAATAAAGGATTGTGTTAGTTGTAATTCCTGCAGTGAGGCTGCCGCCTACTTTTACTGTACCTGAATCAAAAATAACACCCTTACTCAAATCTGTTTTAGCTGATACATCAGAAACTTCTGTAATGCTATCATCAGCAAAAAGATCATCGTCACTGTCGCCAAAGAGATCATCGTCTGACTGGGCAAAGAGAGAGAAGGTGAAGATTGAAAGAAATAATATTGTAAGTAATTTTTTCATAATAGCTCCAATAGATCCCGAAACAAGTTCGGGATGACGTCAAACTAGTTTAATCCTTCCAGATATGCTTTTGTGAAGATCTTGTCCGGGAGAGTGTCGAAGGTGAGGTCTGAAATTACCTGCTGGGTCTGCTCACCCTTGTTGAGTTCATCACGGAGGATTGCCTGAGTTGCTACATAACCTGTCTTTCCGCGAACCTGAACCTTTGACCACTTTGGAACAAGAGTTGTACGCATAAGGCGGTCTGAACCGGAGAAGTCTTCCTGCTTAAGAACAAGAGGAATATCCTTGCGAACATAGTATTTTGTTTTTGCATAAGAAGGTTCTTTTGTTTTTGCCTGAAGAACAATAATGTCTACAGGATATTTTCCAAGAGTTCCTTCCTCATATGAAAATACGTCGTAATTGTCGCGCCAGTATTTATCGTTCTGTTCGATATCATCAAGCTTAACGTCTGAATCACCAAGTGCTTCCTTGATTGAAGTATGGGTAAACTTACGGCTGATTGGGTCATAAGACCAGATGTTATCATCATTGCGAAGATAACCTTTACCCTTGTCTGCCTCAGGGAAAAGCTGAACGATTGTCATAAGTTTTCCGTCTGTGCGTTCAAAAATCTTGTACTGAAGATTTTCTTTTGGTTTTCCAGGTTTTTCTACAACAAGAGAAATTGTTGCAGAATAGTCTCCATGGTAAGCCTGAATCTCGCGGCTTTCGTCCATGATTTTGAAGCACTTTTCTGCTACATCGGCAGAAACCTGTGCAGTTGCGGCAGCGGTGATAAGTGTGGCTGCTGCTATGATTGAAAGTATTTTTTTCATCTGTTTAACTCCTTGTATAGATCCCGAAACAAGTTCGGGATGACACTTTTTCGTCGGGATGACGGTCTATTTTACAGTTCTCAATGCCTCTGCTGGGCTCATGCGGGCGGCCTGCTTTGCACTTCCTCTTACTGCCCATGAGGTCAGCAAGATCAGAATGATATACTGAATTATAATTGAAAGCACAGACATTTTGAAAGTAAAGTGTCCCTTCTTGAGGAAGA
The DNA here is from genome assembly GCA_004554075.1 of Treponema sp. Classification (GTDB taxonomy): domain Bacteria; phylum Spirochaetota; class Spirochaetia; order Treponematales; family Treponemataceae; genus Treponema_D. The sequence continues at coordinate 18,673 of SFOB01000047.1, read as the reverse complement.
AGGAAAGTGCTTCATTATTAATTGGAATAAAGTGCACGATTGTCATTACAAGGGACGCAAAAATCAAACCTGCAAGAGCTCCGATAATACAAAGAATTACAGCTTCGTTTGTAAATACCCGGCGGGTATCTTTACCTGACATACCAAGGGCACGCATTGTTCCAATTTCACGGATGCGTTCATACAAAACCATGCGGTATGTGTTAGACACGCCTACCATTACAATCAGAAGAATTACAATAAGGATTACAGTTGTAATGACGTGCACAATATTAAGTACAGTTTTAATCTGAGGGATTTCGTCGTAGAGAGTTTCTACTCCGTACTTTACGCCTTTCCACTCGTTCTCCGGCTTCTTTGTATCAATCTGCTTTTCTATACCCTTTCCAATATTTGTTGGATGAGTTTTCATTGCAAGGGCACGGCTTGTTACATTAATTTCCGGATTCTTTTCGCTGTCCTGACGGATTCTTGCTTCAATTGCGTTTGCAGCTTTTGTCTGCTGATTTTTATCGCGCAGATAAATTGAGAACATTGAGTATCCGCCTTCCGGCATTTCGATAATCGTATTTACATCTTCAATATCAGCATAAGCCTGCATTGAGTTGATGAAGCTGTTTGACTTTAAGATTCCTGTAATTGTCATATCAGCAAAAGTGTTCTGACCATAAACTGTATAAGTTGAATAGATGACTTCGTCTCCAACCTGAAGGTTCAAAGAGTCTGCAATTTTATCGCTGATAATCAAGCCGTTAGGAACATTTGCATCAACTCCGCCAGCTGTAAACTGGAAAGAATCTCGGAGCATCTTTTCATTCAGATCGCGTCCATAAAGCTGGATACCAGATTTCTTACCGTTGAAGATTACTGTTCCGCTGGACATAGTAAAGCAGGAATAATAATCATATTTGATATCAAGTTCATCTACGATATTCTCAACGTAGTCTCTGTCGCGAACGATGTTTACAAGTTTTACTTTTCCGCCAGGGGTGTCAGGATTAAGCCACTCCAATCCCTGAGCAATTACGTTACCGCCAACTAACTGAGTAATCTGATTTTCAAGGTTACCAACCATTCCGGTTGTAAGACCATCAATCGCTGTAACAACAAAGAATCCAAAAGCAATTGCAACTGCAAGAATGGCGTTACGTCTTTTATTTCGTGTAAGGTTTCTAAGTGCTAATGATACTGTTTTCATTTTCCGCCTCCCCTATTCCTTGCTGAGCGCCTTAATTGGCGTAATCTTGAGGGCCGACTTTACAGGGTATCTGTTAGAGATAATACTTCCTATAAGAGCAACCAGAATTGTAACTATGATGATTTTTGGTGTCGGGCTGAAGTGAAGAAGGCCGCCACCGAGAATCATTTTTGCAATTGAGTTGGTAATTGCGATATTGAAAGAATTGAAAATCAGCATGCAGATAAAAGCAAAGATGATTCCGGCAAAGGCCGAAAGACTTGTAAGAATTACTGCTTCTGAATAGAAGAGCTTCTTTACAAACTTCTTTTCTGCACCAATAGCACGCATTGTTCCAATTTCACTTGTTCGCTCAATTACTGAAACTACCATTGTATTCATGATGATGATGAACACAACAATGGCAAGAATTATAATCAGCAGATTGAAGATAAAGCCGATTCCTTCAACTGTTCCAGAATAAGAATAGGCTGCTTTTTTCCAGTCCATTGCAAGGGCATTTAGGCCTTCTTCCTTAAAGCGTTTGTTAAGGGCTGCAACAATCTTTTTGTCTGCGTGAGGATTGTCCAGTTTTGCAAGAACAAACTGCCAGGCTCCGTCATCAGTTTTATTAAGCTCGTCGCGAAGGCTTGTGTCTCCAAGAATGCTGTCGAAATCAGCTGTACTTCCAAGAATGCTTGTATCATCTTCGATATCGCCGAACATATCATCATCACCGCCAAAGAAATCATCTTCAGACATTTCTGAAATTGAAAGGTCTACAGAATCCGGCAGCTCCTGACTGAAGGAGTTTGCATAAGTAAGCTCTGCAAAAGAACGGGCAAGTCCAGGCTCACAATATACACTCTGGAACATTGCAGAGTATTCATTTGCCGGCTTGAAGATTCCAACAACTTTTGCTTCACGGATTACACCACCCATGCTGGCAAGAAGAACTACATCACCAACTTTGAGGTCTTTACTCCAGGTTTTTGTAAAGCCTTCCATAACACGGGTATCTACAATGATTTCATTTGAACCCGGGGTTGGATAATGTCCTTCAATCATTTTCAAATCCGGGAAGAGTTCCCAGAAGCTTCCAGTTTCACCGGCAAAGAGCATGGAAATTGGAAGATCCATAAGGCCTAAATCTTTGTCGTCATCCTGCATTACAGAAAAATCAACCTCTGTATCTTTGGCAAGAATTACCTGAGCAGAAATCAGCTTTGACTGCTTTTTGATTCCGTCTGTTTCTGCAAGAATCTTTTCGATTTTTTCCAGATCTGCAAGAGCAGGAATCTGAGGAACTTCTGTAGAAATGTTTGTACTGTTTACACCAAAAACATCTATTGTTGTTCCTTTTTCAGGGATAACCGAAATTGCAAGGTCGCCGGTTACATTTGCCCTGAAGTCTTTTTCGAGTCCGCGGTTTACCGATTCAAGGAAGGAGTTTCCCATTATTACGATTGCCACACCAAAAAGAATGAACATGGAAATAATGAGAGTTTTAGACTTGTGTTCCTTGAGGTTGCGCAGAGCTAGTTTGATTATGTCTTTCATTAATAAACTCCTAAGTAGCTTGTCATTGTCGGGCTTGACCCGACAATCTAGGCTTAACAGTGATGTCTAGATTCCCGTGTCAAGCACGGGAATGACACATTTGCTAGATTTTATAAACGTCTGAACCTACTTTGTGCTCGTCGTTGATAACCTGACCGTCGAGAATGTGAACTACGTGATCACACATGTCTACAATTCGTGAATCGTGTGTTGAGAAAATAAAGGTTGTCTGAAGATCCGGGTCTTTATTGAGAGACTTCATAAGCTTAAGAATCTGCTCTGAATTCTTTGAGTCAAGGTTTGCTGTAGGTTCATCAGCAAGAATTACAGGAGCCTTTGTTACAAGAGCGCGGGCAATTGCAACACGCTGGCGCTGACCACCCGAAAGCTCATTTGCCTTGTGATTCTTCCAGTCTGTAAGACCTACCTTTTCGATAAGGAAGTTGATCCATTCTTCTTTCTGAGTCTTTGAAAATTCATCTACAGGGCTCTTTGAGTTTTTATCTTTTGATTCAAGAAGAAGAGGGAACTCAATATTTTCATAAACATTCAAAACCGGAATAAGGTTGAAGGTCTGGAAAATAAAACCAAGGTGTGAACGGCGGAGAGCTGTAATTCTGCGGTCCAGCTTTGCAGGAATTGCAACGCGAACCTTCTTTTTCTTTCCGTCCTTTTTATCCGGACCGGCTGAAGACCAGCGGGTATTTACTGTTTCAGCATCTGCAAGGTCTACTCCCTTGTAAACATCTGTGTCACCAATTACGATTGAACCACTGCTTGGAAGGTCAATAAGACCAATCATATTCAAAATTGTTGATTTTCCTGAACCAGATGGTCCTGAAACAGCGGCAAACTCTCCCTTTTCTATATCAAAGGAAACTCCACGAACGGCTTCTATTCTCTCTTTTCCGAGGGGATAGAACTTGTGCACGTCTTTTAAGCTAACTACGGCCATGCTAAACTCCTTTTATTGTATTTTACGTATTATTGTATTAAGTGCATAATACAGAAATACACTTAATGTGTCAATATTAATATAAATTTTACCCTTTAAAATATATTATGCCTCTCGGGGAAACACATCCCCAAAAACGGCTTCCGCGCTTCGCTTGTGCAGATTGTTTTTGGGGATGTTTTCCCCTACGGCATAATATATTTTAAACACTTAAAGTCATTAATATTGATACATTAGCTCCTAGACAGCTAATAAAATACAATTAAATGAGTTTCTTTTTGCCCCAGGATTGGATGTAGTCTTCGGGCTTTTTCGATAAAAGGAGTTTAACGAAGAGGAGGTTTGTCTGGCTAAATACGTTTTGCATGAGTTCCTGCTGGTCGGGGGTGAAGCGGCTTAGGACGTAGTCGGCTACGCTTATGTTGGGGGTGTCGGGGCGGCCTATGCCGAATCTCAGGCGCCAGAAGTCTGGGGTGTTCAGAACGGCTTTGGTGCTGCGAAGGCCGTTGTGACCGCCCAGGCCGCCGCTCCACTTGAGGCTTACAAAACCTGGCTCCAGCTCAAGTTCGTCGTGAACTACCATAATCTCTGAAGGCTGGATTTTGTAGAAGTTTGCAACTTCTATAATGCTGTCGCCGCTCAGGTTCATGTAGGTCATTGGCTTGAGGAAGTAGATGTGAGCAGGAGCCTCTTCCGGCACCAGGACCGGAGAGCCGTCTTTTTTTGAGCAGATTTTTGTGTCGCAGGCCCACTGAGAAAGTTCCTGGGGAGTCAGGGATGCTATTTGGCCCTTGAACTTACTCTGCCAGGAAAGGCGGCCTGCAAAAGGTAGAGAATCTTCAAAGTACCAGCTTACATTGTGGCGGGTCTTTTCGTATTCTTTACCGTAATTTCCCAAAAATGCTACGAGTTTAATCATTTTGCCATCTCTTCCAGAGTCTTAAGATACTGAGTTACAGACTTTTCATTAACCTTAAAGCGGTATGGTGTTTCGCTGCAGGTTCCAAAGTACTGCTGTAAATCTTTCTCGTTATTCTTAGGAATAGCATAGAAATCAACTGAAATATCCTTGAAGGCACAGGTGATTTTTGCTGAAACAACTTTTTCACCTTCAACTTCATCATCATCAAGATACCAGTCGCGGGTAGAAAGAGAAGCAAAGGAATTAAGCCAGGTTGCGGCAATTCCAGTGTCCAGTTCATAACCATCCCCTGCTCCGTCTCCGCTTACGTTCCAGGCAAGGTCATCACCAGTTCCCATTCTTGAAACTGCCCATGTTTTACCTGTTTTATAATCTGTAACAGAAACGTTTGTAATGTCAGATGATTCAAGATTCAAAACAATAGTTGTGCGGGCAGCGGCAACGCTTGTATCAAAGGTGTCGTTGATTCCGCCAGAAAGAAGATAAATATCTTTTCCACCATCAATTGTTGCATAGCACTGAGAAGATGAAACTGCTGTTTTTCCAATTTCGAGAGTGCGGAGAACCTTGTCTCCAAGCTTTGCAGTAACAATAGTTTTCTTTCCGTCTACAAGTTCGTAGCGGTCTGCAATTGCCTCGCTTGAAGTACTGCCAACCTTATCCAGAGCACGGATATTAGAAATTGCATCGATGTAAGAGTCGACCATAGAAAGGCTTGCAGGATATTTCTGTGAACCGATGAACCAGTCATCTCCTTCTTTATAAAGGCTGATTGTTTCGCCTGGTGTTACAATTTCAAGAGAATCCGGCTTATCTTTAAGTGTAAAATATTTAGTTGTATCACGTGCGCCAAGTGCCAGCTGCAGAATGCATACAGCAAGCAGAATCACATCAGCAATTATTAAAACTAATTTTCTTGTCTTCATATAATCACCTTCACCTTATTTTGTAATTGTTCTTGAATCATCAGGATTGTATTTTTTGTTGATTGAACGGCGGCGTGCGCTTCTTAATCTCAATACAATCAGACCACAGATAACTACAATGACTGCAAGTCCGAATGAGTTCAGGTACTTCCAGATGTTTACACCGGCCTTAGACTTTATTGTAAGGTTATTTACAGAAAGGCTCTTTGTACGCATTGTACAAAGTTCTTCGTTACCATTCATATAATCAACAACATTCATAAGGAACATTGAAACAGGGCTTGAGCCATTTTCATCAATAACCTGACGTGTTGTAATTTCAGAAGAACCTGCTACAAAAAGTTTTCCAGGCATAACGCTTGCCTTTACAAAGTTTGAAGTAACAAGGGCGTTTTCATCATTCTGACCTTCTGATGCAGCAGCCTTTGTAATTCCTTCCGGAGCTTCGTCAAAGGCAGAATCAAACTTTCCTTCAAGCAGAAGGGCCAGATCATACTGTGTAAACTGAGAAGCGTCTGCAGGTGGTTCAAGATAAAGAGGATGAAGAGTAATATCATCTTCTAGAGCCCAGGCTTCTTCTGAAGATTTTGCAAGTTCTGTCACCTTAAGATTTTTATTTTCCAATGCATCTGCAGGATCAAGTGAAGAACTCTGCAAAAGATAAACATAACCCAGATTGTTTGTGATTACATGCTTTTTAGCAAGCTGCTTTTTATGAAGGGTTGGAACCCACCAGTAGTGAAGTTCGCCATACTGTGCGTTCTGGCTTGTAATACAGTTTTTATCCATAATCATATTCTTCTTGTGTTCAATACCATATTTTGCAAGAAGACGATCCAGGTTGTTGTTATTTGTGATAAAGTGACCAAGGCCGTACATCTGATTTTTACCATCATCTACAGTACCGTCAATAAAAATCATTACATTTCCGCCGCGAAGGAGGAACTGGTCAATTTTATAAAGTTCTTCTTCTGTAAAGTCCTGCTTTGGACCATTGATGATAATTGCATTCATGCCGGCAGGAATATCTGCAGAGTTCAAATCAATATCCTTGAGCTCATAATTATTTGAAATAAGCTTTTCAAAGTTTGCAGCATAATCTGCAGAAGTATGATCTACCTCACCATGTCCTGTGATATAACCAAGGGCTTTAGCATTTGAGAAGAGATTATGAAGTCCGTCATTTAGGCTTGTTTCTACATCTTCAAGACCGCCAACAACATAGCCAAAGAGAGAACGCTGAATCTCAAGAGGAAGAGCGTAGAACTTTTCACCGTATTCAAGAACAAGACCGATTACAGCCTTTTTCTGAAGGCCTCTGTCTGAATAGGAAATTGTCTGCAGACCATATTTTGCGGCAAGGGCATCTGCTTCGACTGCATCAGGGCTTACAACCTTGTAGTCTATGCGATCAAAGTTCTGGCGGTTTACTACATTATAGGCGTCGCGGATAATCTGATCTGCCTCTTCTGTTCCGCTGATTCCAAGCTTTTTCAAATCATCTGAAAGATAAAGGGTAAGAGAAAGCTTCTCATTTTTTGCAAGGCCAGACAGAGCATCTGCCATAGAAATCATTTTTGAAACTCTTGTTGTAAACTCAAGTTCAAAACCGTCTGAAGTCTGAACCGGATTCATGATTTCAATATCATCACCGTAAGCGATAGCAAGTCCCATATAAACCTGCTTGAGTCCAACTTCATTATTTTTGATTTCCTGAATCTGAACCTGCTGAATACCTAAGTCACGGGCAAGCTCTTCATTCTCGGCCTTAGACATATCCATATAAGAAACCGAGAAGTTTTTATTTGCGGCACCCTTGTATTCAACAAGGATATCTTTTACATACTGGTAAACATTGCTGTAAGTAGAAGGAAGTCCGTCGCTGAAGAACACACGTACAGAAAGCGGAGTTTCCAGATTCTTTACAACTGTTTTACTTGCTTTTGAAAGCGAATAAGATTTTGGCGCTGTAAGGTCAAAACGGACAAATGCTCTGTATCCAACAAGATTCAGGAGCACAAGAAAAATCACAAATAAAATAAAATCTGATTTTGGACCTTTAAGCCATTTTAATATTTTTTTCATCATAATCTCCTTAGGTCGGCCGGGTTAAGCTTTTTCGAGCTGACGAACCTTAACAGTTGCAGCAAAGAAAAGCGCTGTGAGGGAAATAAAATAAATGAAATCCCTTGAATCAATAATACCCCGCGCAATCGAAGTAAAATGTGCCTTTGCAGAAATAAAGCTTAAGAATGAAGAAAGGCCTGAAGGCAGGAAAATCAAAAGGAAGTCAATCATTGTGAGGGCTACACAAATTGCAATACCTGCCAGGAAGGCTATGATCTGATTCTTAGTAATAGCTGATGTGAAAATTCCGATTGCAGTAAAGCTTGCGCAAAGGAAGATTGCACCAATAAAACCACCTACAATAGGACCATAATCCGGAGAACCGTAAACTTCTGCAGGAATAATAAAGAGCAGAGTTGGAAGCAGCATAACAAGACTTCCAATAAATGACGCAAGATACTTTCCTGTAACAACATCAGTATCTGTAACCGGAAGGGTCATAAGAGTTTCGATGGAACCCGAACGCTTTTCTTCCGCAAAAAGTCTCATAGTAACAGCCGGAATTATAAAGGAAAGAATATGCGGCAAGGCAGAAAAGAAAGCTCGGAGTTCTGCTCTGTCCATCAGGAAGAAGCCACCATAAAAAGGCATAAAACCGAAATAAAAGAATATGCCTGAAACTACAAGGAATAATACGGAAACAAGATATGCAACCGGAGAAGTAAAATAAGCCTTAAGCTCACGCTTCATGATAATGCATGCTGGACTCTGTGGCTTTTTTGTTTTTACTGTATTTGTGTCGCTCATTATTTAGCCTCCGTTAAAGTATGGAATACATTTTCAAGTGAGTTCTGACTGAGGGCTGCAGAGTAAATATCAAATCCGCCTTCTACAAGCTTTTTAATAAGAGCCGGTCTGATTTCTGCATCACCATTAACTGAAACAACAAGCTCTGAAAGACCGCCTTCAATGCTGTTAGTTGAAACAGCAGAAACACCAGAAACAGACTTTGCAAGTTCCGCAGCAGAAGCCACGTTGCCGCCAACTGAAATATAAACAGTAGACGAAGTGCCAATGCTGTTTTTAAGTTCTTCAATTGAAGAGTCTGCAACAAGCTTACCGCCGCTGATAATGATTGCACGGCTGCAGATTGTTTCTACTTCGCTCAGGATATGAGTTGAAATAATTACTGTGCGGGTTTTACCGATTTCGCGGATAATTGCACGAACATCTTCTACCTGGTTAGGGTCAAGACCGGATGTAGGTTCATCAAGGATAAGGATTTCCGGATCGTTCATAAGGGCATGGGCAAGAGCAACACGCTGGCGGTTACCGCGGGAAAGCTCAGAAATATTTTTGCTCATTACTTCCTTAAGACCACATTCTGCACAAAGGGCAGGAACCTTTATTTCCGGATTCTGTCCGTACATTTTTGCAATGTAGACAAGGTAATCTTCTACAATCATTTCTCCATAAAGGGGAGCAGATTCCGGCATATAGCCGATTTTCTTTTTAGCTTCAACAGGATTTTCGCTGATATCAATTCCATCAATTTTGATTTCGCCTGCGGATGGAGCGAGAAAACCTGTTATCATTCGCATTGTAGTAGTTTTGCCAGCGCCGTTAGGGCCAAGAAGTCCTACAATCTGTCCTGTAGGAATTGAAAAGCTGACATCATTTACCGCACGAAAATCCCCGAAGTTACGGGAAACGTGGGAAACTTCAATCATTTTAAGTCCTCCAAATTTTTACTATATAATCAAATATACTAAAAAAAACATGAAAAGTTAAATATAGTTAGCGGAAAAATGATGATAAAAGCGAAAAATAAGAAAACTCATAGCTTAAAGCGCAGATCCAGGGTAATCTGGTAACCGTTACTTTCCGGGAACCAGGTGCCTTTAAGGGTTGTATTGATTGGAACTGTGGAAAGCTGGCCCAGAGCAAGGTTGAAGTCAAAATTGAGCACCATATACAGGGCATGAGTGTAGCGGATGTCTTTAAAAAGCTCTGCCAGGTAGTTGTCGCGGCGGATATCCGGCAGGCTTACTTCTGTTGTATCGTAAACAAGGGCCATATTGTAGCCGAACCAGAGTCCTGCTCTGCGGGCATACATAAAATATGGGATTGCAGTGTTATGGATTTCACGGCCAATCAAAAGTACCTGAAAACTTGATTCAAAGGCTGTTCCAGGCTTGTTTACAAACTCAACATTGAGAAGGGCCGGCATGCTTAATACCCAGTGATTTTTTCCTGTAAAAGGCAAAAGACCCGGAATTGCGGCTTTGCCATAAAAGCTGAAGTTAAGCTGTGTAACATCTGAAATCTTTGGATCTTCAAGCTGCCTTAATTCCACCATATCCCACATTGCATAGGCCTTCATACCCAGAAGGATTCCCCTCTGCTCAAAGGTTGAAAAACCATACTGATGAATGTTTGTATATTCTATTCTCGCTGAAATTTCGTAGAGCTCATAAGCCTGTTTAAAAGACGGCCAGTTTGAAAGGCTTGGGTGCAGCTCGCTTTTTGTCTGATCGTAATAATCTGTTGAGGCGCTGTAGCTGCCCTGCAGATTAATTACAAAATGTCTGATGGCAAGGCCAATAGGAATTTTCCACTGACCGCCGCCAATTACCTTAAAAGTATATTCACCGTTTCGATTACAGTTGAAAATTACACCGGCCTTTAATTCAACCGGAGTTGAGGTATTTTCTATATAAAATGCTGCAGATTTATCTTTGCTCAAGTTGAGAGATTCTGTGCGGAACTTTGCCAGATAGCTGGAAGGCATATTGTTTGTCCAGGAGAAATCAAGAGGAAGATAGGTCCAGCCGGCAGAAAGAAGAGCCTTTGTATTCATACACGGGTCTGTCTGGCTTTCAATTGTAAGGCCTAGACCCGGCCAGTAAAGATTCTTTTCGTTCAGGTCCAGTGTCTTAATAGGGAAAAATGGAGTGAAAGAAAAGTCCAGCATGTATTTAATCGGGTTATACCAGCGGACGTTATAGGTCTGCAGAGCGTCGTGGGGAGAAAGGGGGAGTGTAGCTCCCGCTTCCCCGAGTTCTCCGGCGGCTTGTGTTGCTACGGCATTGTCGAGTTCTCCCGCTTTCCCGTCTTCTCCGGCGGCCTCAACGAGTTCTCCCGCCGCCAGCGGCAAAGAAGAAAGCTCCACCGAACGCAACTGGTTTTCTGCGTATTTTTTTGCGCTGTAGAAAAGCTTTCCTGTGGATGAAAGGACAGGAAAGTTTATGCCCCCGGAAACGTCTGCCGCTGTAAGCTGCACGCTTTGAGGCTCAAAGTTTTCATTGAGGTATATAAAACCCGCGCGGGTGTAGGCGTGCTCGTGCGGCAGGGAAAAGACGAAGGTGTAATGAGGGCTTGAACTTTCGCGGGTCGGGTTGTAGGAAAGGCGGCCTGGCTTAAGACCTTCAGCAGAGGACTGATCTGCAGAATCTGTTTTAATAAGCCATTTGTTTTTTAATCCGACTCCCTGTTCGGAAGCCTGGTCAAAACAAAGTCTGCAGAGGAAGTTTTCCTTCCCCTGACTTCGAATATAACTTATAAATCCGTCTCCTCCATAAACCGGAGAAAAAGGTATTTCGTCTCTTTCAAAAATCTGACTGAAAATCAGTTCAGGATCGTCTCCATCATCTTCTCCGCATGGCAGAGTGTAGACCTGGAGTTTTGCCCGACTTTCCTGCACATTTACGCCTGCAAGCGCATATTCCCCGCCTGTCCTTTTTACAATAGCCGCATCCCTGAGGTTATACTTTGCTTCAAGAAATCTTCTTTCGCGTAAATCATAAATCCATACCAGACTGGTGGAAAGGTCTTCCATGTAGCGGGCCTGAGTATAGGAAACTGCCATATAACGGCCGTCTGGAGAAAGGGCCATTCTTTCTACATTATCTGCGAGAAAGAGCAGCTGCCTCATTTTATTTGTGTTATTATCATCAAAAACATCTACTTCATGACGAAGCCTGTCATACCAGACTGTACCATACTCGGTAATAAGAATGTGCTCGTAATTTGCTTCCTTATCATTTGGAAAAAGAATCTCCCCTTCCCGCTCAAAGCTTTCTGCTTCCATAAGCCCATCAGGAAGCGGAACCGACGCTTCAAACTCCGCCCAGAGCTCATTGAGTTTTTTTCCGTATGTATTCTTAAATACTCCCTGAGTCAAAAGTGGATTTATTTTTCCGCTTTCTTCCCAGAGCTTTGCATATTTTTCAACTCCGTAAGCATTCATCAAAAAGGCAGAAAAACCTGCCCCTGCTGCAAGCGCAAGCTCTTCACCAGGGTAGGTATCTCTTACATTTGTAATCTGAATCCACTTAGGGAACTTTCCTTCGAGTTTTGCCTGAGAGAGAATCTGGAGAAAATATCCGTCATTAAGGCGGCCTTCAAGACCTTCACTAAAACCGTCACCGTCTTCATCCGCTTCTGCTAAATAAGCAAGGCCTTCTATAAACGAATATGGCAGATTATAAATTGCAACCGGCTGATAAATATCTCCGGTCATCCAGGTAGCAATAAACTGATTAAAGGGGCTTCTGATTGACTGGGCAACGGCCTGCACGAGTTCTCGATAAAAAAGGCTGAGCAGAGAATCTTCAAAGCCAGCGGTCTGGTAATCTGCCGGAGAATCAAAAAGAATGATTCTGTTATAAGGGATTGGTGTATATTCAATTGAAAGCAAATCTGAATCTGGAGAAATAATTACCGGCATGTGCAGATTGATTTTTGCAGCAAGGGCCTTGTCCGGGTCCAGGGCATTAATTGTATCAACTGCCTTCTGATAAAGACGGTCTGCATTCTCTACAAGCAGCAGGGCTGTTTCTTCGCTCTTATTTGAATAGATGATATCAAAATGCTCTGTTTTTATCAGATACATTCTGCGGGGCCGGCCTAAAACATTTTTTGCAGAAAGAGGCTGGGCGCATAAAAAAAACAGGAAGAAGGTCACAAAAAAGCCTGTTTTGTAAAACTTAAACTTTGTGCACATTATTCCTGTTTTTCCTTTTTATAATTGATATAGTGCTGCTATTTTACGTTTATTTGCAGAACTCCTCAAGTACACTCTTGTAAATTGCAAGACCTTCGTCAATTTCTTTATCTGAGATATTGAGAGGAGGCAGGAAGCGAACTACATCGCTGCCGGCTGTTGTTGTACAGAGTCCCTTTTCAAGACAGCGTACTTCAATATCAAAAGGCTTAACGCTCGGGTCAATCTGAGTTCCAATCATAAGACCGCGTCCGCGAACATCCTTTACAATCGGAAGATTCCAGCTTGAAATTTTTCCGCGGATATAGTCGCCGGCATGATTTACTCTGTCGAGGAAGTCCGGGTCACTTACAGTTTCAAGAACTACGAGACCTGCGGCACAGGCAAGAGGGTTTCCTGCAAATGTAGACTGATGGTCACCTGCAACAAAAACATCTGCTGCCTTACCGCGGAAGAGGCAGGCCCCCATCGGAACTCCACCCGCAATTCCCTTGGCGAGAGTTACAACTTCCGGCTTAAAGCCAAGCCAGTCTGATGCTAAGTAGGTGCCGGTTCTTCCAACGCCTGTCTGAACCTCGTCTGCCATAACAATTGCACCGGCAGCGCGGGCAGCATCGGCCGCAGCCTGAGCCCATTTTGGATCTATAAGATTTACACCACCCTCGCCCTGAATACATTCGATAAAGAGAGCTGCGGTTGTGTCGTCGAAGGCTGTTTTGATGGCTTCAAAGTCATTTGGCTTAATTGTTTTGAAGCCTTCCGGATAAGGTGCAAAGCAGTCCGGGTGGAAGCGGTCCTGGCCGGTTGCTGTAAGTGTTGCAAGAGTTCTTCCGTGGAAAGAAGATTCCAGAGTAACAATAGTTTTTCTCTTGTCGCCGCCGTTGAGCTGGCCGTATTTGCGGGCAAGCTTAATTGCAGCTTCGTTTGCCTCGGCACCTGAGTTTCCAAAGTAACCGCGCTCAAAGCCTGTTATGTTCAGGAGATTTTTTGCAAAGTCTAAACCTACATCTGAAAAATAGTAGTTTGAAATATGGATCTGACGGCGAGCCTGGCGTGAGATTGCCTTAACAAGTGGCTTATAGTTGTGGCCAAGACAGTTTACTCCGATGCCGGCAATAAAGTCGATGTACTTTTTGCCATTTACATCCCACATTGTTGAACCCTTTGATTTTTCAAAGGTCACGTCGAAAGAACCGTAGTTGTTAACGATTAATTTTTCCATATTTCACCCCTGTATAGAGAATGTATAAATATGCAGAGATTATGCCAAATAATGAATAAAAATGCAACTGTAAATATTTGATATCATTGTCATTGTCGGACTTGATCCGACAATCTAGGATGTACAGAGATTTCTAGATCCCCGGGTCAAGCCCGAGGATGACACTTATTCTTTATTTTTTCCCGTGCTTTATCTTTTTTTCTTCGTAGAGATTCTTATCTGCGGCCTTCAAAAGATCCTTCAAATCAGTGTGCTGCTCATCAAAGTCAATTGGGCCAATACTGATGGAAAGAATAAAAGGAAGGCCTGCTTCCTTAGAGAATTCCTCGTTCAAAAGCGTTCGCGGATTACATCAACCTTGCGGGCCGGAAGACAAGGAGCAACAACTCCAAACTCATCGCCACTCAGACGGCCAATCAGATCAGAATCGCGGAAGGCAGCACGCAAAACCTTGGCTTCGGTTTTAATTGCAAGGTCTCCAATTTCGTGACCATAAGTATCATTAATTGTTTTTAAGCCGTCCAGGTCGCAGAAGAAAACAGAACCGCTCTGCCCTGCCGCAACAGAAACATCAAGCAGCTGCTGACCATATTCGTAAAAACCGCGGCGGTTGAAAAGCTTGGTAAGTTCATCAGTTTTAGATTCAAAATTAAGGGTCTGATTTTTTTCTGCAAGGATAGCCCTCTCTTCTTCCTTCTTTGAAAAGACATAAGAATGAACAAAGGCATTTACAAGAATCTTAAGGAAGATTGTATAAACCGGATAATTGTTTGTAGGAAAACGGCAGACCAGATATCCGTAATTTTCACTCTGCAGGAAGATTGGAAGTACATAATAATTTCCTGTCACACAGTCTTCAAGCCGGCCTGGAAGAATTTCTTCTTTTGGAGAAAATTCTATTCCGCCCTTTTCGTAATAGTTATTTTGAATTTTTGCATCGTTATCAATCAGCCAGAGGAGACGGGCCTTATCCGGCATTTCAAAATCTTCCTGTGGGGAAAGAACAATGGGCTCGTCATATATACACATGGCAAGCATTCCGATATGCACAACATTCAAATTGTTTACAACAGTATTAAAAAATTCATGAAGGCGTGGAACAGTATCAGTCATTGTAAGCAGATGGAAGATTGTTGCCATATCATTGATACTGTTACTAAAGAGCTTGAGTCCAGACATCTGCAAAGCAGAGGACTCACACAGTTTACCATCAACATCAAGATAGCCCTTATCCTTAACCGTTTTAGGAATACAACCGCAGGACTGTCTGAACATTGGGAAGGATTGAATTACAGCTTTTTCAGGGGTCTCTTTTCCGCACAAAAGGCTATAAACCAATTCCGCTGCCTTATAGCCTGTCATAGCAACACTCTGGCTGATTGTCGAAAGCATAGGGTCGCAGTTAGTTGCAACTTCGGCATTATCAAAACCAAAAACAATGACATCCCCTGGAATTGAAATCCCCAATTCCGAAAAAATACTTACACAGCCAGCCGCCATATAATCGTTGGCACAGAGAATTGCCTCAAAAGGAAGCTTATCACCTTTTTTGAATCTTTCTTTAAAACAGTCGTAGGCAGATTTTGGAGTAAAGTCGCCGTCGTAAATCCAGTCGTCATTCACCTCAAGTCCGTGCTTTTTCATAGCCGCTCTAAAGGCCTTTTCGCGTTCTTCAGATTCCGGAGAAAGAGTAAGAGCCGCCGTCATAAATGCAATCTTTGTCTTATTATGCTTTTTGATGAGGTGCTCAACTATCTGCTCGTAGGCCAGGTCACAGGCAACTGTCGTATAGTGATTTCCCGGAAGGGCCAGCGGATTCGAAACTGAAATAATCGGAATTGGCAAAAGACACTCGAGCGACTTTGTAAGTTCTTCGAGACTAATTGCATTGAAATATGTGTTAGTTATAACTATCGCCGCATCAATATTTTTAGATTTAAGCAGTTCCACCGCCGTCCAGTACTGATACTCATACTGAAAGCGCTCATTATGCGGCGTACTCGTCGTAGAAATAATTACGTGAACATCATCCTTATCCCTAAAAAACTCCGTGATGCCATCCGTTACGACAATATTGTATTCAACTGTAAGATCATAAACTAGTACAGCGATGTTTTTCATACATACTATTATACTACTGTTTTAGAAGATATAACAAAGATTTTTTTTTGAAGGAAGGGAGATAAAAAAAGGCGCAGAAGTCAAATCTGTGCCTTTTTTGTTCTTTATAGATATTTCGGCAAGCACAGCTTGCCTCTGAGCCATTTTTTCGATGAACCTAAAACGACCCTGTCAGCTCGTTTTTTAACGGTTCTTCGATTATAGGCTTATTTACCAATAATATCGCGAGCCAAAATCTTTGCGATGTTTGGTCTCTTCTGGAGGTCGCCCTTAAGTCCTTCCTCACGAGCCTTGTTTACGTAGTTAGGATCCTGGAAGCTGTACTTGAAGTTTGTATGAACATCGTATGTTCCCTTCATAAGAGCGTATGCATCTTCTGTCATTACGAGCTCTTCGTCTGTTGGGATTACGAAAATCTTTGTCTTTGAATCATCAGCGTGGATGTAAGTTTCTGCGTTGCCTGTGAATGACCATTCGTTGCGCTGAGCGTCGATCTTGATACCGTAGTTTTCGAGACCTGAACAAGCCTTGAAACGAGTGATTGGTCCGCGCTCGCCTACACCTGCAGTCCATACGATTGCGTCTACGTGGCCGAGTTCTGCCATGAAGGCACCGATATACTTTTTAATGCGGAGCGCTTCCATTTCGATAGAAAGCTGGCAGAGCTTGTCGCCCTTTGCAGCGTCGATTTCGATGTCGCGGCGGTCAGAATATTTTCCTGTAATACCAAGACAACCACACTTCTTGTTGAGTGCCTTGTCCATTTCATCAGCTGACATACCAGTTTTGCGCATGATGTAGAATGGAAGAGCCGGGTCGAGGTCTCCTGAACGAGTTCCCATTACAAGACCTTCGAGAGGAGTAATACCCATTGTTGTATCGTAGCAAACGCCGTTCTTAACAGCACACATAGAAGAACCGTTTCCGATGTGGCAGATAATAAGGTTGCAGTCTTTTGGATCTTTTCCAAGGAGAACAGCAGCGCGTTTTGCTGTGTAAAGGAATGAAGTTCCGTGGAAACCGTAGCGGCGGGCAGCGTACTTCTCGTACCATTCGCGTGGAATTGCGTACTGGAAAGTTTCTTCTGGCATTGTCTGGTGCCATGCTGTATCCATGATAGCTGAGTGAGGAATGTTTGGCATTACCTTCTGAGCAGCTTCAATACCCATGATGTTAGCTGGCATGTGGAGAGGTCCAAGGTCTACTACCTCGCGGAATCCATCGAGAACCTCTGGAGTGATAAGAACAGACTTTGTGAACTTTTCGCCACCATGAAGTACGCGGTGACCTACAGCTCCAATTTCGTCCATAGACTTGATAACACCAACTTCCGGGTCAGTGATTTCTTTGATGATAAGTTCGATTGCTTCTTTGTGAGTTGGACAAGGGCTTTCGATTTCTGTTTTCTTTCCCTTAGCCTTGTGAGTAATGCAGCTTCCTTCAATTCCGATGCGCTCTACAACACCGTTAGCCATTACTTCTTTGTTGTCCCAGTCATAAACCTGATACTTTGCAGATGAAGACCCGCAGTTCAATGTTAAAATTACCATGAAAATTATCTCCTAAAAAAAGATGTCCGAGCGTCCTTCGACTGCGCTCAGGAACCATCGGACAATGACAATAAATTATTATAAAAAAAACAATAAGAATTTTCAATCACTGGAATTGGCGGCCCGCTCAGCAAACAATTTTACTCATCATCCTCGCCAGGGAACTTTTCGCGCATCTGATAATTAATATCTTCATCAATCATCTGCAGCATAATTTTTGCATAAAGAGGATCAAACTGGCTTCCTATTCCGTTTTCAATTTCCCTGCGGACAACAGACTGCTCCAGAGGATCACGGTAACTTCTCTTACTGGTCATAGCATCATAGGCATCGGCAACTGCAATAATTCTTCCGATATCAGGAATTTCTTTACCATCCAGTTCTGCAGGGTAACCGTCTCCATCATATCTTTCATGATGATAATAAGCGCCCTGGCAAATAAATGGAGCCTGCTTAATGTTTGCAAGAATCTGCTTTCCAATTACAGGGTGAGTCTTTATAACCGAATATTCTTCATCAGTAAGCTTGCCCTTTTTATTGATGATGCTGTTTGAAATACCGATTTTTCCAACATCGTGCAAAAGGGCTGCCAGATAAATATCGCGGCACTCGGCTTCTGACTTACCTGCAAGGCGGGCAATGGTTCTTGCATATTCTGCAACTCTGGTTGAATGACCGTGAGTATAGGTATCCTTTGCATCAATTGCGGTTGCAAGAGCCTGGGCTGTTTCTGCCGTCATGCTGGTAAGAGCCTCGATATTCTGCGAAATGACATCTTCCATCTTATATACCGAATTGGCAAGAGTTCCAAGCTCATCATGATTTTTAACAGAAAGAAGACTTTCACTAGGCTTACCGCTGTAAGAGGCAAAGTTATTTGTTTCGTTTGTAATAAGAAGAATAGGTTTTATAAAGCGGATATTAAAGAAGGTTGTAAAGAGAACCACAAAACCTGCCGCAAAAATCAGGGCGGTGATAATTACAAACTTCACAAAGGAACGGCGGGCATCAACGAATTCCTGAATATTTTTCTGAGCACCTATAACAGCAACTATCTGCCCCCTGGAATTGTAAACAGGAAGCTGGGCTGTAATGTGAGAGCCGCTGCGGGTTTTGATTGTGTGGCGGACAATCGTTGCGCCTTCTTCAAACACGCGTTTCGTAGAAG
>SFOB01000141.1 GCA_004554075.1 Treponema sp. | reverse complement strand
TAAGAATTCTTTCTGAAAACGGCTGGAATCAGACAAAGGCTGCAGCTGTTCTTGGAATACAAAGAACTTATGTAATAAGACTGATGAATGAGCTGCATATTGAGCGTCAGTAAAATGATGCTAAACAGCAATAGATATTTTTATAAAATTGAGGTTTATATAAAATGGCAGATTACGAAGAACAGACCGCAAGCAAAAAACTTGCAGGTTTCATTGAGAAGCGCAAGGTTGTTTTTATAGCAGTTCTTGCTGCACTTGTTTGTGCACTTGTATGTTATATCATTGCTGCTTCTGTAATGAATAAAAATAAAGCAAAGGGATTGCAGGCTCTTGATGAAATTACATTTGAAATGACAGATAAGAGTTCTGATCTCAGCGATGCAGAAATTGCTTCAAGACTTAATACAGGTTTTGAAAAGGCTTCTGCTTATGCTAAGAAGGGCGGAATTGTAGGTGCCCGCGCAAACATGCTTTGTGCTGACATTACATACCAGCAGAAAAAGTATGCTGAATCTGCAGACTACTGGAAGGCAGCTGCTGAAAAGGGAAAGAAAACTTATCTTGCACCTTTGTGCTACTTTAATCTTGCTGCCTGCTACGAAGAAACTGGTAATATTGATGATGCTGCAACTTATTACAAGCTTGCCGCTGATGACAATAGCTTTGTAGTAAAAACACATGCTAAGTTCAGTTATGGCCGTGTACTCGAAGCAAAAGGTGATTTTGCTGGAGCAGCTGCTGCTTACACTGAACTCAACGACAATTTTTCGGACGATTCATGGGCAAACCTTGCTAAGTCAAGACTTATTGCTCTTAAGAAAGACGGAAAAATCGAATAAACCATTCTGAAATTTGATATATATATGAATAAGGCATTCTGTAAAAAAAGAGTATTCCTTTCTTTTTTGCTTACAGGATGCCTTATTCTTTTTAACATTTCTTGTGGGCTGGATACTTTTTATGTACTTCCAGGGCCGATTCAAACTACACATAAACCTGAATACTCAAATACTACCGTTGCAGATAATTATTTTGAGTTTTGGACTGTTGAAACGGGATGTGATGGGATTAAATTCAACGGTACCGATATATATTACAAAATTTATACAAATACAGACACATTAGATAGTCAAATAGGTGCTATTCAAACTTTAATAAATAGTGAAACAAGTTCGCCATTTGATTCATTGACAAGTCGTCCATATAATTACGTAAAACTTATAGTCTCTGAGGGTGGAAATGAAGCTGCTTTAATTCCAGCTTCTTCTACAAAAAGTAATCAACGTGTAACAATTCGACTAAGTAATTACAATGATATATATTTTGCTGGAATTCTTGTTAACGACCAAAATCTTTATGGCGAAAGTAATCGTGTAATTCCATTAAGATATGTTACAGATGATGATAATAAAACTTTAAGTTTTAATTTTAAATTATCAGATAGTAATTCTCTTCCTAAAACATCACAGGACGATGTAAATTCAACAGGTGGGAATTCAGATGAAAATGTATGGTATGTATGTTTATACGCTGTTGCTGTTGGAAATAAACCATCATATGAAACAGTAAATAGTAACATTCTGTATTTAGGTTCTGTACAAATACCTGCACAATAATGCAAATCTATTTAAAATAAAAAAAAACTGCCCGTGTAAGGCAGTTTAAGTGACGCTTGGCAGAATCGAACTGTCGACCTACTGCTTAGAAGGCAGTTGCTCTATCCAGCTGAGCTAAAGCGCCGAAGTGATATTTATAATATCAGAAAATTAGGTTTGAATCAAGGGGTGGATTGCCACGTTGCTGCTATTTAGTTCCCAGCATTTCCTTCATTGTTCGCCAGCCAAGCATTGCGCATTTTACGCGGGCAGGCATGTGGGAAATATCCTGAAGGGCAGCAGCCTCATCAAGTTTTTCAAGGTCTTCTTCTGTAACTTCGCTTTTAATCATGCGGTCAAAAATATCTGCAAGGGCGAGGGCTTCTTCCTTAGTCTTACCAATTACAAGGTCAGCCATCATATCAACTGAGGCCTGGCTGATTGCGCATCCGCTTCCTGTAAAGCTTGCATCGCTTATTTTTCCATCCTCGCCAAGCTTGAGCTGCAGAGTAATCTGGTCGCCGCAGCTTGGATTTACGCCTTCAAGACAGAAGTCCGGGGAATCCATAGGGGTCTTGTGAGTAGGATTGATGTTATGTTCATTTAAGATTTCTCTGTATAATTCCTTGGTATCCATTAATAATAGAACTCCTTAATAAAGTCGCTCGATAAATCTCGCTCTGTGCCGTTTTGTCGATGAACCTAAATGAACCGCTTTCGCGCTTCATTTTTAACGGTTCTTCGATTATAGGCATCTTTAGTGTCCATAAAATTAATATACTTGAAATGTTGAAAATTGTCATCCTCGGGCTTGACCCGGGGATCCAGGCATCACTGTCATGTCTAGATTCCCTGGTCAAGCCAGGGAATGACACTATTCTTTGTAGCCGCTCCATTCTCTCAGGTGCGACAGTTTTTCCAGGAAGATATCAGCTTCTTCTTCTGTATTGTAGAAGTAGAGGCTGGCTCTGGCTGTGGCTGTCTGCTCAAGGTACTGGCCAAGAGGCTGTGCGCAGTGGTGGCCGGCACGGATTGCAATATGCTCTTCACTAAGGAGTGTTGCAACATCGTGAGGGTGTACGCCATCAACTGTAAAGGTAACAATTCCACATCTCTTATTGCCGTCTTTAGGACCGATTATATTTACATGAGGAATATTTTTCATTCCTTCAATAATTCGGCAGGCAAGCTGGGCATCGTGTTTTTCAATATTTTCAAGACCAACAGAAGTAATGTAGCGGATTGCCGCTGCCATTCCAACTGCATCTCCGGCACTTACAGTTCCTGCTTCGAACTTGTGAGGAACTTCTGCCCAGGTTGCCTTTTCACGGGTAACATATTCAATCATTTCGCCGCCACGAAGGAAAGGCTCCATTTCTTCCAGGAGGGCACGCTTTCCGTAAAGAGCACCAATTCCCATTGGACCGCAGAGTTTGTGGCCGCTCATTGCAAAGAAGTCGGCATCAAATTCCTGAACATCAACCTTCATGTGAGGAACAGACTGAGCTCCGTCTACAATAAAAATGGCGCCGACAGCATGTGCTGCCTGACCAAGTTTCTTAACAGGATTTGTTACACCAAGAACATTGCTTACATGAACTACAGAAACAATCTTTGTTTTTGGTCCGATTTTTGCAGCAATTTCCTGGTCGCTTATAATACCGGTTTCTTTATCGCATTCAAGGAATACAAGCTTTGCGCCAGTCTTTTTGCAGACCATCTGCCATGGAACAATGTTTGAGTGATGCTCCATAATTGTAACGCAGATTTCATCGTCTTCTTTAAGATTATTGAGTCCCCAGCTGTAAGCAACAAGGTTTAAGCTTTCTGAAGCATTGCGGGTAAAAACAATTTCTGCGGCTTCGCGGGCATTTATAAATTTTGCAACAGTTTCACGGGCACTTTCATAAGCAATGGTTGCGCGCTCACTGAGGGAGTAGAGTCCACGGAGAGGGTTTGCGTTTTCTGTTGCATAAAAGTGGGTCATTGCATTCAGAACAAGAAAAGGACGCTGAGCAGTAGCTGCTGTGTCAAAATAGATAAGTCCTTTATTCTCTTCCGAAGTATTGTCGTCTATTGCTTTGAAAAGAGGAAAATCTTTTCTGTATTTATTTTCCATTGAGATACTCCAGAATCTCGTTTTTTACATTCTCATCTTCGATTGTAGAAGCTGCAGCGGTAATCTTTGCATTTGTGAGCAGCTCTTCGGCTGTCTTCTGGTCTATACCACGGCTGTTCATGTAGAAGAGCATTTCGTTGGAAAGCTTTCCGATTGTTGAACCGTGTTCTGCAGAAATATCTTCTTCGCCACAAAGAATGATTGGAGCGGCTTTTACAACTGCCTTTGGAGAAAGGAGCAGGGTAGTTTCTATTTCGTTTCCAACAGAACCTGCGCAGCCCTTTACCATATCAATTGTTCCGCGGTAGGTCTTTGTTGTATCGTCTTTAGCAGTACCATGGGTCTTCATGTCGCAGGTAGTTTTCTTTCCCCTGTGAACTACAACCTGATTCATGTCCAGATACTGATTTCCCTGGCAGATATAGGCTGTGTCAGAATAGAAAGAAGACTGATAGCCTTCGAGACTAGCGTGGAATCCTGCGTCTATGTGAGAAGCTCCGAGTTCTATCTGGGTAAAACTTACCTTTGCACGTTCGCCGCAAACTACAGCAGTATCATCAATCTGATTTACAGTCTTGCCGCAAAGCTGAACTTTTGAAATGTGAAGCTTTGCATCGTCTTCTGCATAAACTTTAGTGATAATGCCGGAAAGAGCGGCAGTGTCTGCAGAACTTTCATATACAATAATTATATTCGCTGTGGTGCCGGCTTTTGCATGAATAATCTGATGGGTAGCAGAGTTTGAATCCAGCCTGATTCTGATGATAAGTGGCTCTTCTGCTCTTTTTTCTACAGTGTAGATTTTGCCTTCTGGGGCTGCATCAGAAATCAGTTTTGCAGCCTGATCGCCAATAGAAAACTGAGGTTCTGGAAGCTGAGTAGCAACAGATTTTCCTGTGCTTACTTTTATGCCTTCGGCAAGCTGAACTTCGCTGCCCTGGTTTTCTAAAAGGTTAAAATCATAACTTACTGAATCCTTGTTTATCTTAAGCCAGGTCCAGGTAAGATATGGAATAGGGTTTAT
>SFOB01000140.1 GCA_004554075.1 Treponema sp. | reverse complement strand
TACGCTTCTACGCACACGTTTTGCTTTTTTTACTTCTTCGTCAGCCATCTCTCTCGACGCCTCCTTTGTTACTTGTCATCCTAGGTCGAGTTTGCTGCGCAAACATCGCAGGACTTGACCCGGGGATCCCTTATTTAAAAGATATAGACTAAAGCAAAAAAAAACAACAAAAAAAACGGATATGGAGTATAATATTTCAATATGGAAGATAAAAAAGAAAAAAATGTAGAGGCCCGCTCAAAACGTAAAGGAGCAGGGCTTGGTAGCCGGATTATTCTGCGAATTGTTACGATTATTGTAATTGCCCTGATTGTGCTTGGAGGAGGCTATTTTGGCCTCAAACGCTTTACAACAGTAAAAACCGAAAATAAACTTGCTCTTGTAGACCGTCAGCTTTCTTACTGCCAGGAACTGGTAACTGCAAAATACCGTTACAGTGACATAATCACTATGAAAAAGACTTCTGGCTTTGCAAAAAGCTACAGCATCATAAAGTATACAGGCCTTATTAGGGCAGGGCTTGCTGATATAACTGATGTTTCTTACAGTGTTTCGCTCGATGGTAAAACTATAACCCTTACTGTGCCGGCAGCTGAGATTCTTGGCAACGAAATTGTAAGCCAGAGTGTTTTTGACGAAAAACAGAGCGTTTTTGTTTCCATTTCAACTCAGGAAGTTTTTGATGAGATAGAAAAAGCAAAGCAGGCAGCGGTAGAAGATATGGTGGCCGAAGGTATCCTGGATGATGCCCGTGAATATGCAGTGAAAATAATTACACAGTTTATGCTTGCTTTAGGATTTGAAGAAGTTCGAATTAAATAGATTGCAAGACGGGGTTTTAGGGGCAGAGCCCCTAGGAGAAGGGGTAGCGAGCAACGTAGTGCGAGCGAGGGGAAGGCTTTCCCCTTCTGTACAATTTTTTAAGAGATTTCTTACTTGATTTTTACACTTCAATTTTGTTAAATTTAAATCTATGTCTACTATCAGAAAACTTACACGTGGCCTGAATAAGAAGTACATCATTAACACAATCCTTTCACCTATAGTTATGATTGGCGAAGTTGTGATGGAAGTTATTATTCCTTTTATTATGGCCAAAATTATTGATGTGGGAATCGCAGGTAAGGATCTGCCTTTTGTTGCCCGCTACGGCGGAATCATGATTGGTCTTGCACTTTTTTCATTATTCTGCGGCGTTATGGGAACCCGCTGTTCAACAGTAGCAGCCCAGGGCTTTGCTTATACCCTCAGAACAAGACTCTATAAAAAAATCCAGAGTTTTTCATTTGCTAACATTGACCATTTTAGTACTGCCTCTCTTGTAACCCGTCTTACAACCGATGTAAACATGGCTCAGAACGTTTACCGCATGCTCATTCACATGTGTGTGCGTTCTCCTTTCATGCTGATTGCAGGAACTATCATGGCCTTCCGAATGAATTCTCAGCTTGCAATTCTCTTTTTGATTGCTGTTCCAGTTATTGTAATTTCGGTTCTTACAATTTCTAATCTGGCTCATCCACGTTTTAAGAGAATGATGAAGGCAGTAGATGGAATGAACGGAGCAATTCAGGAAAACCTTATTGGAATCCGCATTGTTAAGGCATATGTACGCGGCGACTTTGAGGAAAAGAAATTCCGTAAGGCTGCCGATGAGGTTCGCCGTTCTCAGGTTCATGCAGAAAAACTCATCATCTTTATGATGCCTATCATGCAGCTGGTAATGTATGTTTCCATGATTGCCGTTATGTGGTTTGGCGGCCGCCTTGTTGTTGGTGGTCACATGCTCAGCGGTGAGCTTATCAGCTTCTTTACCTATGTAACTCAGGTTCTTTCTTCCATCATGTTCCTGGGAATGGTTTTTGTATCTCTTGTTATGGTACAGGCTTCTAACCAGCGTATTGTTGAAGTACTGGATGAAGTTCCGGATATTGAAAATCCTGCTAACCCTGTTATGGAAGTAAAGGATGGTTCTGTTGAATTTGAACATGTTGATTTCAGTTATCATAAAAAGACAGATAACTGCATCCTCAAAGATATCAATTTGAAAATTAAGAGTGGTCAGGTTGTGGGAATTATAGGTTCTACCGGTTCTTCTAAAACTTCTCTGGTTGCACTTTTGCCACGTCTTTATGATGTTCTGAATGGCTCTGTTAAGATTGGCGGTCTTGATGTACGCGACTACGACATTACTGTTCTTCGCGACTCTGTTGCCATGGTACTTCAGAAGAACGTTCTTTTCAGTGGCAGTATTCGCGATAACTTGAAGTGGGGTAACGAAAATGCCACAGACGAGCAGATTGTAGCCGCTTGTAAAGCAGCCGATGCAGACAGCTTTATTTCTTCTTTCCCGGAAGGCTACGACACAATGCTGGGGCAGGGCGGTGTAAACGTTTCTGGTGGTCAGAAGCAGCGCCTTTGTATTGCCCGTGCACTTTTAAAGAACCCTAAGATTTTGATTCTTGATGATTCTACTTCTGCGGTTGATACAGCAACAGAAGGTCGTATCCGCGGGGCTCTCAAAGAACTTGCGCCTGAAACTACAAAAATCATTATTGCCCAGCGTATTTCTTCTGTAAAAGAAGCTGATATGATTATTGTTCTTGATGAAGGTTCTGTAAGTGCAGTTGGAAATCATGATGAGCTTTTGAAGAGCAGTAAGATTTACCGCGAAGTATTCGAATCGCAGCAGCAGGGTAGCGGTGATGCTGACCTTGCCGGCGACGAAAGCCAGGGAGGTGCAAACTAATGCCACCAATGAGACAGAAAGGCTTTGGAAAGCCTAAAAATGCTAAAAAGACAATTGCGCGCATCCTCCAGTATATGGGAAAATTCAAGGCTCTCTGGCTTGTAGTATTTTTGTGTGTACTTACAAGCTCTGGTGCTTCTGTAATCGGAACCTATCTGATTAAGCCTGCGCTCAATAATTATATCATTCCTTTGATTGGTCAGCAGAATCCGGATTTTTCAGGATTTGCCCGCCTCTTACTTGGAGTTCTTGCTTTGTTTGGCGTTGGAGTGCTTGCTTCCTGGTGTAACTCACGCCTTATGATCTACATTTCTACAAACCTTCTTTACAATGTAAGATGTGATTTGTTCAGCAGACTTGAAAAACTGCCAATCAAATATTACGACGCTCATACTCACGGCGAGCTTATGTCCCGCTTTACAAACGATACAGATGCCCTTCGTGAAATGATGAGTCAGACTGTTCCTCAGCTTTTCTCTTCTATAATCACAGTTGTATCTGTTTTTGTAATGATGATTTCGCTTAGCCCGCTTCTTACTCTTGTGATGATAGTAACGATGTTCCTGATTACTCTTTCTATGGCGGCTGTAGGTAAGCGTTCTGCAAAGGCCTTCCGCGAAAATCAGAAATGCGTTGGTGAATTAAACGGATTTATCGAAGAAATGATTGAAGGTCAGAAGGTAATCAAGGTTTTCAATCACGAGCCTAAGGCTATTGCCCAGTTTGAAAACCTGAGCGAAAATCTCCGCAAGGCTGGAACTTCTGCCATGACTTATGGTGGACTTATGGGGCCTATGATGAATAACTTCAGTCATATGCAGTATGCGGTTGTTGCCATTCTTGCGGCTGCCCTTATGATTATGGGTGAAAGCGGTTTGATGTCTTTCAACTTCTTTACCGGCGTTATGAATCTTGGAACCATTGCTGCCTTCCTTCAGTATACTCGTTCTTTCAGTCAGCCGATTTCTATGATGAGTATGCAGGCAAACAGCGTGCTTAATGCACTTGCCGGTGCAGAAAGAATTTTTGCTGTAATTGATGAAGAAGTAGAAATTGATGAAGGAAGCTTTACTCTTGTTAATGCTTTTGAAGCAAAAGCTGATGGTAAGGATGAAGACGGGGACCGCCGCCTTGTTCAGTCTTATGCAACAACCGGTGAGTGGGCATGGAAAAATCCTGCAGATAATTCTTTGAAAAAACTGGAAGGTGAGGTTGTCTTTGATCACGTAACTTTCGGCTACAAACCTGAAAAAACAGTACTTCATGATATCTGTATTCATGCAAAGCCTGGTCAGAAAATTGCCCTTGTTGGTTCTACTGGTTCTGGTAAAACTACAACAATCAATCTGCTCTCCCGCTTTTATGATGTTCCGGAAGGCTGCGGTAAGATTACTTACGACGGTATTCCTTTGAATGAAATTGCTAAGGGCTCTTTGCGTAAGTCTCTTGGTATGGTTCAGCAGACAACTCATTTGTTTACAGGAACAATTAAAGATAATATCCGCTACGGAAACCTCGAAGCTTCTGATACGCAGATTTACGAAGCTGCAAAACTTGCAAACGCAGATCACTTTATCCGTCACCTGGAAAATGGTTACGACACAGTGATTACAGGAGACGGTGCAAGCCTGAGCCAGGGACAGAGACAGCTTTTAGCCATTGCCCGCGCTGCGGTTGCTGATCCTCCGGTACTGGTTCTGGATGAGGCAACTTCGTCTATCGATACCCGTACAGAAAAGCTGATAGAAGAGGGTATGGACTCTCTGATGAGCGGCCGCACAACTTTTGTTATTGCCCACCGTTTGTCTACTGTCCGCAATGCCGACGAAATTATTGTTCTAGAGCACGGAAACATAATTGAACGCGGCACCCACGACGAATTGATTGCCGCAAAAGGCCGCTACTACTTCCTCTATACAGGAAATAAAATTACCCTCGACGATTAACGGTGGTTGAGTGCCGTGAAGCGGCGTATCGAAACCACCGTCACCCCGAACTTGCTTCGGGGTCTTTTTATTCTTGACACCTTAATTCATTGTGCTAGAATT
>SFOB01000139.1 GCA_004554075.1 Treponema sp. | reverse complement strand
ACCAAAACTACAAAAACCTAAAGAGATTGATACACTTATGAAACATGTAAAAATCTTGCTATTAGCTATGCTGACCATTGTGGCAGCATCGGCAACAGTGTGGCTGTGCTGAAACAGTCATACCCCAATATCAAGTGGCAAAGCGGCAAACTGCTGAATCGGGCGAATGAGAAAGAGATTGAAACCTGGGTAGCTACATCTATGAAATAATTACTTACCGAAGGCGGAAACGCCGGAGGGGGGCGGTTGATTACGCGGGAACAAAGGAACCGGAACAAATAGATGGTTCTTTTGTTCCCGCTTTTAATGACGACAAATTATTTTAAAGCATTGATAAACCAAAGGGACGGTTCTTTTGGTTACCACTTGATAAATATATATAAAGCACCCCATCCTTCCACAAACCAAAAGAACCGTCCCTTTGATATAAAAGAACCGTCCCTTTGATATAATCACTTGCCTTGCGCTATCTCCAAGCTGCGCTTCAGGTTGCGCCTTTCGCTTGCATAGAGTTTTTCACAATACGTGTGAAACAAATAGGAGAATCAAAATTTGTACGCAATCAATGGTATCGGCAAAATGAACCAAAATAGACCAATCACATCACACATATTTTACTTTTCTTTGCACAAACAATTACCGGAAGCGATAAATTTCAATTTTAATTAACAAACTCTTTAATCAAAATTATTATGTTTAAGAAACCTTTCAACATCATGCTCAGTGCACTATGCTGCACAGCATTGCTTGCCTCATGTGGCGGCAACAGCGGTTCAAACTCATCGAGTGAATCAACCGAAGAGACCGCCGAAAAAGGCTCTATTACAGTAAGCCCCGAAAATACAAGCATCGGAGGAAAATTCGGCAAAGCTTTTGATATCGAAGACAGGGATTATACCGTAAATTACGAAAAATCCGTGATTGGTGATGATAAAGAGATAAAAATGAGTGTCACTTTTACTCGCAACGATGCACTACCCTCGGTCAACTTCGACGAAATTGCAGGCTCCAGCGACGCAGGCAAAAAATATTTGGGTAAAATAGAAGCAGAATTTCTTGATGAAAACGAGAATGTGCTATTCACAGCCGATGCATCAGCCTCCGATATCGACAAACTTCTTTCTCTTGAGGTAGGAGACAAAAGCACCATCACATTCACCGGTTACGCAAAAGATGATGTTGTTATGAAAGTGAAGGTGTTCCGCCTCACAAGCACACTTGAGAATAGTAAACGCATCGAAAATCCGGTCACTGCAACGGACGATCTTGAAGCAGTGGACGATCTTGAAGGACTGGACGACCTTGAAGGATTGGACGATCTTGAAGCACTGGGCAAGGCTGCCGAGGCCGTTGGAGCAATGGCAGGTGCAGCAGCAAAGGCTGCCGACGCTGCCAATGAAATCAGCAAAAGAAAATAACAAAAAAGTATAACATTAAAATTTAAACAGACATGATTAGCTTATTAATTTGGGTGTTGGTCATCCTATTTCTTGGACTTGGTTTCCTTAGTTGCTTTATCAATAAAATTCCCGGTCCGATTCTTGTATTTATCGGTATTCTTATAGCACAAACGGGATTGGAACAAGGTCCCGGATGGGGTCCGGTGGCTATTGTAGCGGTAATTGCAATTGTTGCATTCATTTTGTCGAAAATGATAACTCGTGCAACAAAGAAGATGCAAGAATACAGCAAGATAACGAGCTTTGCAACTACGATTGCATCACTCATCGGAGTTGCAATTGTAGTAGGAAGCGGAAGTGAAAGCATCGCCAGCATCATCGTTTGGCTCATCATCGGATTTGTAGTTCTGCCTTTCCTATTTGCACTTTTAGTAGAGAGCATTCGACAAAAAAGTGCCGCACTTGGTGTAAAGAGTGCTATCGCTGCCACTGTGGTATATCTTACCGACACCGCCTTAAAACTCGCAGCGTTTGCCTACGCAATTAATGCATTGATTACAAGGGCATAATATTCTGCGGATAATTAATCATCGAGAGGTTACGCCATGGCGTAACCTCAATTTTTTTTGGGGTAGTCAAGCAAGGAGCGGGAACGAAGGGGTGGTGTCTTTGTTGCCGCCGGTGCTATGATGGCTGTTCTTTGAAGTCTTTGCCTTGCTTGATGGCTTCCACGAAATCGCTGATGCGGTGCAATTCTTTGGGGATGTTGATGCGCTGGGGGCAGACCTTAAAACAGAAGCCAGTCTATTCAGTTAGGCTGGCTTTCTCTGTGTTTGCTTTAATATGAAAAGATTGGGATTCTGTAATAGTCATTAGGGTGTTTATAATCACTGTTATAGAAACAGTTTCTGTAGCCATTGATTTCGTACAGATTAACATCTACTGTGTTATCTACTGAAACACTTCCGCTAACATCAGCCCTAACCCTTCCTGCTACAGAAACTTCATTTGTTACTTTCACATTTTGGCTAACTGGAATGACACCAAAGTTCTGAAGAACTAATATCCAAACGCCTACTGTTGCTATTGCTATCATACCCTTATAAGAAAGGCATTTAGCAATTAAATTTTTAGTTTTGTCGTTCATTATCTCTTAATTTAGTTTAATATTCTTTTTGTAGTTCTAGGTTTATCATTCTGACTATGTCAGCCAAAACCTTTTTATAAAATTTCATTTGCTTTGCGTTCTGCCATATTATAGCCTTCTGTAGGGCTATCTGCTTTTTTGCTATCTTTATCAGCAGAAGATTCAGGTGAAACATATTCTTAGAATCGGTTTCAGCTTCTTTCTTCAGCGCTTCAGTAGTCAGGAACACATAAGCCTGAAGTGTTTCAAGTATATCAGACTTCTGCTTCCCTTCGTTGAAAACCCTATAAAGTACCCTGAAAGGGTACATAAGTTCAGCCTTCAGGAAGGTTAGATTTTCTAACTGAAGCCTGATTAAAGGCATAGCTGCTAAGGGTTCTGCTGCTTCAAGCAGTTTTATAAATCCTCTATTCAGGGCATTTATTGAAGTTTCTATTTCAACAAAATCCCCCAGCCCTAACTGAATCAGTGCCATAGCCCTAAATTCATTCATATCAAAGGCTTCACCTTTTGCTTTTATTGAATCCTTTAAGGGGGCTATCAGTTCATCTATCCCTTCAATATCTTCCAGTGCTTCTCCTTCCTTAGCAGCATTAAATATAGCTGTAAGCAGTTCGGAAGGGAAGCAGTAGCCTTTTTTATCTAGATAGCGACACTGGGCATAGAATAGCCTACTGAAAATAGGGCTGTAGTATTCATTACTTCTACTAAGCCACCGCTGTGTAAATTTACCCTTTAGTTTCTCACAATCCTGCATCAGTTCTTTACATCATCAGGATAAGCCGAAGTAATTTTGTCTTCACATTCACTAATAAGAAAGTCAGTCATACACTTAGAACAAAAAGTGTAGGGAACTTTTCCCTTAGTAGCTGTATAATAATATCCGTAGCCATCCATTTCTACTCCATTCCTGATATTTGGACAGTCTAAAGTAGAATGATATACTAATTTTTCAGCTGAAAAGAACTGATTACTGTGTGCTTTGTCCTCAAAGGATTCCATATAGAAGTGGCTGCCATCCCCTTTAGGATTTTCATTAGATTCAACCCCCTTATCAAAGCCGAAGAAGTAGCCCCCAGTAAAACTAAGGGCTACAATAGCCACACTAACAGCAGCTACTATGATATGTTTCTTTGAAATTTCAATCTTCATCTTCTTCTGAATAATTAAATTCCACTTTGCTCTGTAGTATTATTTCATCTAAGACTTTAAGAAGAAGCCCATTCTGTTCTACTGTCTGAAGATAGGTCGTTAGTGTCGGAATGTTAATAATTTCTTCAATACAGTCTAGATATTTTTTAACAATAGCCTTTACTGGATAAGTTTTCAGTGCATCAGATTCAAGTTTCTTTTTAATTTCATCTATTGAATCCTCTGCTTTGATTACAAAAGTAATGGGGTACTTTTCAATCTTTTCAATATCTAAGAAGTATTTCTTAAAATCAAGTGTTTCTGTTACCTGAAAGAAACGCCCAAGGGGTTTCATAACAAAGTCTATCCCACCATCATTAGCATTAGTTCTTCCAGTCTTATACAGCTTTAGATTTTCGGGTTCAACTTTTTCAAGTTCATAGCCCCAGTAAATATTCTGTTCTATGTAATAGAATTTCAGGATAGAATAGCTTACTATTTCAAAAAGCCTAGCGTCTACATTAGGGGCTAGCAAACTAAGAATGAAATTTTTAATTCCAAGCTTATCTTTACTTCCCACAGTTTGCATCTGCTGGCACTGATTGATAAACCTTACAAAAGAATCCTGCTTTGTTTTAACGTATTCATCTACTATAGCAATTACAGCCTCTGCTATATTATATTGTTTTGTATTTATATCAATCCACAGAAGGCTATCATTAACCCAGTATCTATTTGTTTCCTGATTACGAATAATAGGTATAAGATTAGCTGTAGGGAAGAATTTCTGAAATTCTGAATTAGTTCTGTTATTCAAGGAATGATTTTGTAGCTTTGCCCCAAAGGGTAATTCTCGCTGTCTTTTGAATAGATAACTAAATATAGCTCCCTCATAGTCGGCATATTTCCCTTTTTTTGCTTTGTGATAGCCGTGATTTATATAATCTTCTACTACAACATAGATAGAATAAAGATTAGCAAAACTACCTCTAGCCTTAGAACCTCTATTTGCTGATTTTGTTTTTTCGTTAAGGTACTGAATCAGTAAGCTGCTTTCTAAAACAGCTTCTGCATTTTTGCCAAAGAATGAAGTCAGCACATTTCTTATTGTGCTGGTAAAACT
>SFOB01000138.1 GCA_004554075.1 Treponema sp. | reverse complement strand
ACTTAATCCAAGTGAAGTAAATATGGTACTTTGCGGAGGACATGGACCTTTTGCCTGGGGTAAGAATGCGGACAAGGCAGTTTACAACGGAACTGTTCTGGAAGAAATCTGTAAGATGGCAATGTACACACTGCAGATTCGCCCGGATGCGACAGAACTTCCTGACTATATCGTAAATAAGCATTATATGCGTAAGCATGGACCTAACGCTTATTATGGACAGGGAAATAAATAATTAAAAAGAATCTTGCTTCCGGTCGTGATCCATAAGTCAAAAACGCGCAATAATGCGCTAGACGTTTTTTGGGGTTTGGAAACTATTGTAATGCCGCTCTCGCGGCATCCCCAAAAAAAGTCTTTTTGACTTATGTCTCACTCCCTCGCGCAAACTTCCCCGTTTAATCTTTTAATCTCCGTTATCATATTTATTTCCCTCCTACAAATGTGTTATAATTAAAACAATGAACCGCTCGTCTTCCACATCTGCGATTGTCTTATCACTCCGTCCTCTCGGGGAAAACAATTCCAGTGTTACTCTGCTTACTCCAGAAAACGGAATTGTTTATGCGGTTCTCTATGGCGGGCCTAAGAGTCGCTTGCGATCGCTAGTGGCACAGTGGAACTCCGGAAAAATCTGGCTTTATGAAAATCCGGAGAAAAATCAGATTAAAATAAGTGACTTTGAGATTACTAACTACCACGCTTCTTTCAGTCAGAATCTTTTTAAATCCTACGCCGCTTCCCTGGCTGCTGAGCTTGCTATAAAAACCCGCTGTGGTGGAAGTTCGGAACAGTGTTACAGGCTTGTTTCAGGCTTTCTGGATGGAATGGAGCTTTGCGACGAAGAACAAAGCCGCCTTGGGCTTCTGCGATTTTTGTGGCGCTATCTGGAACTTTTAGGAATTCAGCCAAATTCTCATGCCTGCTCCTCTTGTGGCAAAACTTTTTTGGACTCACAGTTTGCACCAAATGCCATTTCATACTATAATGGTATGGAAAACAGTTTTATCT
This sequence comes from Treponema sp., assembly GCA_004554075.1. Lineage (GTDB taxonomy): Bacteria > Spirochaetota > Spirochaetia > Treponematales > Treponemataceae > Treponema_D. The sequence goes on along the minus strand of SFOB01000138.1, from coordinate 3,918 downwards.
GTCCGGCCTGCGGTGAATCGGGAGGAAGCAGCCAGAGAGAAAATTTAATAAACGTGCACTTTAATGCCGTTCAGTATCTTTCCGCTCTTACAGTTCTTTCCCCTTCTGATGCAAGAAAACTCTCCATAGATGAAGAAGTTTACGGACAAATCCGTCAGCTGATTTTCTTTTTGATTGAAAACAGCATTGAACAGAAATTGAACTCGATCGAAACTGGGATGGGGATTTTGTGAGAGGCGAAGCTTCAAATACAGATATTTCAAAATGGGTAAAGAAGCCCGTTACAAAGCAGCAGATTGAGCCGCTTTGCAATTTATATAACATCACACCACTACTCGCCTCTATTTTTGTGCGCAGGGGGCTTACTCAAGGTCAGGATCTGCTTTATTATCTTCAGGATGATTTACGATTCCAGCATAATCCCTTTTATTTTTCAGGAATGGAAGATGCTGTTGAACGAATCTTGCAGGCAAAAGAAGAAGGCGAAAAAGTTTTAATTTTTGGTGACAGCGACGTAGATGGAGTAAGCAGTACTGCGATTCTTTATGAACAGCTTGTCCGCATGGGACTGGATGTTCAGTGGCGGCTTCCTCAGGAAGATGACGGCTACGGACTTAATCTGCAGGCAATTGATGATTTTGCAGCCCAGGACGGAAGTCTTATAATTACCGTAGACTGTGGTATTTCCAACAACGATGAAATAGCTCATGCGAATGATCTTGGAATTGAAGTAATTGTTACGGACCATCATAATCCACCTGAAAATCTGCCTGAAGCAATTATATTTCTTGACCCCAAACTTGAAGATTCAAACTATCCTTTTGACGGAATCTCCGGGGCAGCTGTTGCCTATAAACTTGCAAGTGCCCTTCGTTTTGCAGACACAGATTTTTACGGAGCAGAAATCTGCCTTCTTGAGCTTAAAGAAAATCAGGAAGAAAATTGTTTTTATGCAGACTGTCTGAAAATAAAAAATCTTGTAAAAATCAAAGAACTTCATGAAAAAATAATTCCGGGCCAGACTTCTATTTATGATCTTAAGCTCCCCTACTTTCTACAGGGGCAGCTGATTTATTCCTGGGACTCACGCACTACCCTTACTCTGCTCAGCCAGCTTTTTGGCCGTGGAATTGAATTTAATATCAATGACTTGAGAAATGAAGTTTCAAAAGTAATTCCTTCTGTTGGAAATAAAAGTTCTGCACAAATCAAAGCCCTTTCTCAAATTGCAAAATACAATGAAGATTCCAGCGAACTTAGCAGCATTTATAATCTTTATGTTACCTATTGTAAAAAGCTTATTGCGCAGAAAAAGCCGGGACAAATTGCAGATGAACAAAAAGATCTGCAGCTGGTTGCTCTTGCAGCCCTTGCCGACATTATGCCGATGAAAAACGAAAACCGAATTTTTGTCAGAAGCGGCATTACTTCAATCAAAAAAAATCATCCGCGGGCAGGACTTGCAGAACTCTTTAATAAATTAAACATTAACATAGACGCACTAACTTCAACAGATCTTTCCTGGACAGTAATCCCGGCCCTTAATGCTGCCGGCCGTATGGGAAAAGCTGAACTTTCCCTTAAGCTTTTAATTTCTGAAAACGCAAAAGAAAGAGAACAGCTTGCCGCTACAATTCATGAATTAAATGAAAAAAGAAAGGACCTGGTTTCAGAGGCCTGCTATAAGGTACACGACAAGGCTCAGGAAAGTCTTGCCCTTCATTCAGAAAAACTTTGCATTTGTGTGGATCAGTGCATAAACAAGGGAGTTACAGGAATTGTTGCTACCCGTCTTATGCAGGATTTCAATGTTCCAACAATCGCAATTACTTTTGAAAACGAGATCTGTACTGGTTCTATGAGAAGCTGCCGCGGCTTTGTTGCAACTAACTTTCTTGACAGTCTTGGTGATATTTATATCAATCATGGCGGACATAATTTTGCAGCGGGCTTCAGCTTTTATAAAGAAAAACTCGATCTCTTTTTAACTAAGGTAAAGGAGTCGGCAGGAAGCATAGTTCTTGAAGACCAGTCTTCTGATATTTTTGTTGATGCAGAAATTCCTCCTGAACATCTGACACCTGACAACTTCAGCCTTATAGACACCTTTGAACCTGCCGGGGCAGAAAGTCCTGAACTTATTCTTATGACCAGGGGAATCAAAGTAGTTGACCTTGCGGTTCTTGGTAAGAAAGAGCCAAGACATCTTAAACTTCTTTTTGAAGCCGGAAACTACAAGATTCCAGCTATGTTCTGGGGTCAGGCAGAACGCTTAAGAAAAGATATCTCCATTGGAAAAAAATATGATATACTTTATAACATGAGCCGAAATTATTATAACGGTACAAAAACAAACCAATTGATTATTAAGGAATTAGTGCCTTCTACAGGAGAATAACATGAAAAAATTTCTGATTGCCCTTCTTTGTTTCTGCCAGTTCAGTTTAATTTTTGCAGCAAGTGCAAAATATGAATCTGAAAATTACAATCTTAATATCAGATATAATGATGTTATTACTCCGGGTGACGCAGTTTTTGTAAGGATGAATATCTCGGTTCCTAAAAATCATAAAAAATCAAAAACAGAACCGGAGAAAAAAGCTACCCTTCAGCTCTTGCAGGAAAAGAAGGTTATTGAATCTGCACCATTTTATTTTCTGAAAAACAAAAAGACCAATTACACTGAAATGCTCTGCGGTATTCCGGTTTCACTCTGGCTTAAGGAAGGAAACTACAATCTTAAGGTTATTTATGCTGATTCTGATACTGATGTAAAAGAATTCATTCTGCCATCCCGCCTTGTTATGAGAACCTTCCCGGAAGAAGTTCTTAAACTTGATGAAAGAAACACAAGCATTAAAACTGATAACAGTCCTGAACGTGCGGCTCAGATTGAAAAGTTGAACAATATTCTTTTTACAACAATGCCTTCTGATGTTTATTCGCTTAAGAAATTTACTAGGCCAACAGAGTCTCAGCGTTATACTGCTTACTGTGGAGACCGACGTACTTATGTTTATACTAACGGAAAATCTTCTACAAGCCTCCATTATGGAAATGACTATGGAGTTCCAACTGGAACTGAAGTTCATTCCTGCGCTGCCGGAAAAGTCGTTATGGCTGAAAACCGCATTTCTACAGGCTGGAGTGTAGTTGTTGAACACCTGCCAGGCCTTTACAGCCTCTACTACCACATGAGTGAACTTTCTGTTAAGGAAGGTGATATGGTTTCCCAGGGACAGCTGCTTGGTAAGTCTGGAGCTACAGGTTTAGCAACTGGCCCTCACCTGCACTGGGAAATCCGCTTGAATGGAAGCGCATGCCGACCAGAATTTTTCTTAAACGATTTTGCTTTTGAAGAAGATTAGTCAGGCGAATCCAACTATAGTTCTTCTACTATGTAATTGCCGCTTTCTGTAAAACTTATAGAATAATAACGGTCGGGGCGGCAGCCGGAAAGGTCTATAGAAAAGCGGGTAACAAGCCCAAAAGAAGGAATGAAATATTTACCGGTTGCAAAGCTTGCAATACGATATAACTTTTTACGGGTCTTAAGACTTGAACCATAGCCTAAAAGCATACACTGGCCGTAGTCATCATAATATTTTTCAAGCAGAGTTCCGTGTGAACGTTCACGACGCTCTTCAATTATTCTGTTCTTTCCGTAAATGCGGGAAGGAAATACAAAGTACTTTCCATTCGAGCCTATGCGGGCAAACTCAACTGCAAGGTAAGCCCCGCTCCAGGAACGTTCAATTACAGCAATTTCATTTCCGTTTGAATCAATTATAGAAAAGGTTCCGCTTACTGTATTTCCATCTGAATCACTTGAAGAACCGTATATCTTGATTCTCAAAAACTCCTGAGGAATATTTTCAGGTAAAGAAGTAACTGCATCTAAACAGGCAAGCGTAGACC
>SFOB01000137.1 GCA_004554075.1 Treponema sp. | reverse complement strand
GTAAGTGTAGAATCCCTTCTGTTGCTTTAGAAGAGCAGGAAGTGATACCATTGTCTTGTGGGAAAGACTTGTCACTGTAATCCCGTTCTGTTCAGGAAATAATCCAGTGAAATACATCAACTGAGCGTCACTTGATTCTCCTAAAGCGGAGTTGTCTTCCATATTCCTGTTGTATTATGTTCCCTCAATATGTTTTAAAGCATTGAGGACAGGAGTAACCTCACAACCGTTAACCTTCATGTCAGAGACACAAGCGAGATAAGACTCCACAATAACCATGGAAACGTTATACCTCTCGGGAAGAGAAAAAGCATCAGAGTATTGCGGCTTAATATGTTCTGCTTTTTCTTTTAGGAAGGATATTATCTCTGCCTTTTCTTCCTGTGTCAGCACCTTATGTGTATTGGGATAGAATATTGAAAAGAAGAATTCAGTACGCAGAAGTCCGTATGAACAGAAATACATTTTCTGCTCGAGTATTACCCTTCTGTGGAATTCATCTCCTTGAGTGGAGGAGATGTAGTCGGAGATGCTTTCTGGTTGTTCCCCCTGATATATATTGTAGGCATCAGAGATGAATGTATGGGGCAATATTACTAAAAGCAGCATACAGATCAGTTTCTTCCATTCCATTCGTCCTTGCAGTCCTTCCATAACATCTCTCTTCATGAAGCAAAGCCATTGTGGTTTGAATACTGTCATGAGGAATATGGCAGATGTGAAAACGAGTAATACATCTGATAGCCTTAATGCTGGAACAATGAATTCAGTCCACCACATTCCGTCAAGATTCTTCGCCTCTGCCAAAGCTCCTACTGATAGATATTGATGGAAGTATCGTGAATATCCAATGTTTGCGATGTCAACGACAAGCCAGAAAAACCATGTTGCAGTATATGCTACCTTTTTGTGGCGAAAGAGAGTGATTGCTCCAAATACAAGCAGAACGGTCAGAATGTCAAAGACTATAAATGTTAGCGCACGGTAGAGCCACAACATGTTGATACTGTCGCCATCCAGTACGCAGTAGTGCATATAGACGTGGTTCGTGAATATGCAAGCAACGGCAATCAGCTGATTCTGATATTTCTTGAATATGTTTTTGAATAATTCCATAAGAGAGTTCTTTTTTCAGAGATTAGCAAGAAGATTTTTTGCAGACAGTCTCCATGAGAACCGTTCGAGATTTTTATTTCCACAGAGAAGGATTTCCTTCCGTTCTTCGGTAGTAAGGTAAAGAGCAGAGGTTATTGCATTTCTGATTGCTGTGATATCTGTGGGGTTAAAGAAGATGGCTGAATTTCCGCAAACCTCTCTCAATACAGGAATGTCAGAAGCCAAGACAACTGTATCGGATGCCATCGCCTCTATTGGTGGCAGTCCGAAGCCCTCGTAAAGAGAAGGAAATATGAAGGCAATGGCATTAGAATACAACACCTTTAGTTCCTCGTCTGTTACTCTTCCCAAGAACTCAATGTTACTATATGAATGTGAGCCACTACTTTCCTTTCCAAAGACATTATTCTTTCCCCCAACAATCTTCAACTGGCAGTTTGGAAGTTCTTGAAAAGCCTCTATCAAACGGTTGAAATTCTTACGTGGGTCAATAGACGAAACGGCAAGGAAATAAGGCTCCGCAGGTGAAGTCCTTTTTTCTCCAGGATGAATACAGTCAGGATGGAATTTCTCTCTGTCCACAGCGTTATAGACCACCTCTATCTTCTCTTCAGAGAGAAAAGGATAGAATCGCATTATTTCGTTTTTTGAAAATTTGCTCACAGTAATTATTTTCTCTGAAGTCTTAGCAGCAAGGGGAGTCATAATCCTGTAGTAATGGTAGTATGCTTTTGAGAACCATGATGGATTCTCCAAAAAGGAGAGGTCGTGTATGGTCATTATTTTCTTTGGTACGAGAATGCTTCCCAAGCCTGTGAAACTCAGAAGAACATAGTTTCTCTTCCCAATGAAATAGAAAGGAAGAACAAGTTGCTCCCATAGATGTGAATGGCAGATTCCGAAGCGCACAATTCTGAATCCAGAAATGTCGTACGCCTCATTTATCTCCCCTCTTTTCGGGCACAGCAAGACAATGTCTGCACCCTCAGAATAAAGGGCACGACACATCTCGTATGCGTATCTCTCAACACCTGTCGGTCGAGCCAAGAGAAATCTTGCGTTTATGTATATTTGTCTGTTGAGTTTTTTCATTTTGAAAAGTTTCCCAATTATATTTATGTTCTTCTGATTTTGTTTCTGCTGCTAATCCATATTTAGCATCTTTCTGATATATAGTTTTAACCTAATAATATATTTCTTGTTTTGCTTCGGAAAAAAAATAAGTGCTATTGATACTATCAGTAGTGTCAAGACATTAAATATATCAGTCACCACATTATAAAAAAATCCATAGTGTTTATGAAAGTAAAGATACCTTCCGTTTAGATTCCTTTTTTCGCGTTCTACCGAAACATTAAAACTTTTTCCCTCTAAATGTATCAATTCAGCATCAGGTATGCTCTTTATAGAGTATCCTTTTGATTTAATTCTATAACACAATTCGGTCTCTTCATAATACATAAAGAAGTCTGGGTCGAATTTTCCAACGTTATCGAAAACCTCTTTTCTAACCATCATATCGGCCCCTGTAATATATGATACTTCCAATGGCTGTTTTGAGAAGTTAAACTCATAGTTTTTCGTTATGAATAACTTAGAAAGAATCCTTTTGCAAGTAAGATCTATTTCTGTAAATAGACTTGGAAAGAGATATCTGTAAGAATGTGTTGGTTTCATATTCAAATCATACAAATTTCCTCCAACAACAGCCACGTCACTGTTTGCCTCCAAATAATTTGTCATAATAGTAATTGCATCGTTCAATAATAATATATCAGGATTCAAGAAGAAAAGAAATTCTCCTGTTGCTAACTCCCGTCCTTTATTGTTTGCCTTACCAAACCCAATATTTGTTTTTAATTCTACGAGTCTTATTCTTTTATCATTTCTTAATAGATTAAGATTGTCGTTAGGAGAATTATTGTCAACAACGATTATCTCAACAAGTCCTATCTGTTTGGTGTGTTTATAAATACTGTTTATACAGTCATTAACCAATTTGCTTGTATTATAATTGACTATTATGACAGAGACTTTCTTAATTTGCATGACGTATCAATATTTTTTTTGCGGTGTTCAATATAATAAATTCAATAAAGTTTATATTGTTAATTTTATACGTAAGGTATAAGTGATTAATTGTAACACTCAGAATTCTTCTTAAGTTCTTTATTCTATAACTTAATGAGTTATCATATTGTTTTACTCCTAATACATTATTGCCATGTTGTCTATAAAGAATAGTTGGTTGATGTATTGGAATAATAATCCCCTTGTTTTTTATTGTTGCAAGTGTAATGATATTATCATGTACACCATTAAGATCTTTGTATTTCAGAGATACTTCTTTAGCCTTATTGTTAAGTATCATTGTACATCCTGTTACACTTGCAGCGTAAAGGGCAGAGTACCCACAAAGATATTTGTCCATATTGGTGTATCTCCACATGGAATAGGCAATAACATCACCGTTTTCATTTGCAATGCTCAAATCAGTAAAACATAATGCTGGTTTCTCTTTCTCTTCGTGCTTCTTAATCATATTTATAGAGATTTCTACTTTGTTTTTGAGCCAAATGTCGTCTTGATCAGAAAACATGTAGTAATCCGCTTTTACAGATTGTAATAGCCACATAAAACTTTGTGTGGGGCCACGATGAATGGTATCATCTGTTAGCACAACGATTTTCTTTGGATATTTTTTTGAATATGAACTGATAATAGACACGGTATTATCTGTTGACCCATCATCTCTAATATATAGAGACCAATCAGTATATGACTGATTGATAATTGAATCAATCTGTTCTTGAATGAATCGTTCTCCATTATATGTAGCCATTAATATTGCAATCATATTTCTTGTTATTTCGTGGATAATCCAAATAAATCAATGTGTATACAATACTCAGAAATATACCATGTTAATCTATATTGAGGTTAACCGTAATGAGTTTATTTTCCATAACCTGTGATGATATTATTGAATTTCCAGACATTGGCAATCAGTCCTGGGATGTTCACAAGACACATTACCGCCACGAGATAAGAGACGCTATGTGTCAGTGTGCATACTCCCCATGCCAACGGCAGGAAGATTATGGTTGCGAGAATAGTGAATACGAGTTGTATGCGTAGTATTCCTATTCCGTTAAGGAAATACGAGTATCTCATACTTAGTATGAGAATCATCTGATATGCCGCCATTCCGATGGAAAGCGATATTGGCACCTCCACACCTTTCATCCATATCTTATAGACAAAGTCGGAGAGGAGCAGCATAAGAATCAGTCCTGCGACAATGAGCAACATCATCAGATTCATCTTCCTTGACGCTCTGCGAATCCATTCTATATCACCACGGCTATAGGCATCTGTGGTGGCATTCCAGAATGGCATGCATACTATGGTGAACAATACCATTACGATACTGAAGTATCTGAATGCCGTCTGGTATGTTGTTACTTCTACGGGAGAGATTAATCTGCTGATGATGATATTCGTTGAGGCGAAGAGCACAAGCGAGCATATCTGCAGCACGAAGAACTGCATTCCTGTAGAGCAAAGGCTTTTAGCAGTACTGAGGTTAACGCTTTTCCTTGTCGGACGATACTTGGGATATAAGACTCTAAAGGTCAACGGATAGCTTATAAGCCATACAAAAAACGGTGATGCAACGTTTATAAACACTACAACGGAAAGTGAATGACAGTCAAGGATCCAAGCAATAGCAGTACCAACGAGTGCCACTGTCTGCCCGAGACATATAATAAGATTGTTTACCGCAGGCAATTGCAATCCGAGGTATAGATTCCCAAT
>SFOB01000046.1 GCA_004554075.1 Treponema sp. | reverse complement strand
CACGGACTTGTTCGCGACAAGCAGGGCCGCAAGATGTCTAAGTCTCTTGGTAATGGAATGGATCCTCTTGAACTTATCGACATTTACGGTGCCGATGCCCTTAAGTTCACACTTGGCTTTATGTGTGCTCAGGGACAGGATGTTTTGATTGATAAAGACAGCTTCAAACTCGGAAGCCGCTTCTGTAACAAAGTATGGAACGCTTCTCGCTACCTTCTTGGTAATCTTGAAGGACGCAATCTTGTTCCGGTTACAGATGCAGACCTTACAGAACTCGATAAGTGGATTTATGGCCGTCTTAATCATGCAGTTAAGACTGCCCGTGAAGCTTTGGATACATACCGCTACAATGATGCCGCCGCTGCACTTATGGAATACTTCTGGAATGAATTCTGCGACTGGTATGTTGAAGCTACAAAGATAAACTTCAAAAATGGTGATGATAAGGAAAAGGACCGCCAGGCTTCAGTTCTCATGAACATCCTCGAAGAAAATCTGAGACTTCTTCATCCATATATTCCATTTGTTACAGAAGAGATTTATGGAAAGCTGCCGCTTGCTGAAATTGCTGCTAACCGCAAGGCCGCAGGAACTCAGAAGATTGCTTCTAACAGTGAATATGTTGGTATGCTCATCAATGCTCCATATCCGGAACCAACCGCAGATCGTGATAACGCCGAAATTGCAGCCCGCTTTGAAGCTCTTAAGGATCTGATTGGTAAGGTTCGCGCTACAAAGGTAGACTGCGGAATTGACCCTGCAATCAAAATCAATATTGCAATTAAGATCGAAAAAGGGGCTGCAGCAGAAGTTGCCCGCGAAAAGGTTGAAATGATTCAGCTTCTTGGCGGTGTTGCTAAGGTTGAATTTGTTGATGCAAAACCTGCAAGCTCAATTGGTGCTGTAGGAGTTGGTTTTGAAGCCTTTGTTCTTGTTGATGAATCAATCAATAAAGAGCAGCTTATGACCCGCTTCCAGAAGGCGCTTGAAAAAGAGCAGGGCTATGCAAGAATGAGCGAAAACAAGCTCAACGGAAACTTTGCACAGCACGCTCCTGCAAATCTTGTTCAGGAAGAACGCGATCGCCTTGCAGAAAGCCAGAAGAAGATTGCAACTTTGGAAAGCTATATCAAGGAATTGCAGTAGAACAGGGGGCCGGTTATGAAAAAGAGTTGTTTAGGTTTATTGATAATTCTGATTTCTCTTTCTCTGACCGGCTGCTTTTCAGAAAAATCCAGTCCTTTCTATGATAGTGAATGGGTTATGCAGAATTATGATGACAATGCTAACCTTTACTATCATCATCTTATTCTAAAGCCAGACCATACAGTAATGCTGAGAGTATCTTATGCTGATTCTACAAATATTATTGTATGGAACGGCACTTATAAACTTAATTCAAAGAAATTTGATTTTGATTTTACAGAATGTCTGCGTTATGAAAACGGCCAGGTTGTCGGTAAGTATACAGCAGGACAGATGATAAAATATTACACAGGTGACTTTTATTATTCGGTTGGACTTCTTGATGAAGGAAACGGAAAAGAAAATTATCATCTTGAATTAATTCGTCCTAAGAATTATTTCTATGGCGAAAATGTAGATGTTTTTGGAAATTATCTTCAGGAATTCGTGAAGTTTAAATAAACTTTCTGCCGATAATAGCGGAAGGTAAGGAACTTAAGGGTAATTATGGGAAGACCACATTACGAAATGAAAACAGACAGACCTCAGAATATGAATGAGCAGCAGATGCTTCAGCTCAGCAGTATTCACTTTGCTCCTTACATTCAGCTTGCGACAGCCCTAATTGGTAAAGCCCGCCATGCCGGTGGAAATATGTTCCGCCATCAGATGGATACCTTTGCAATTCTTCTGGACTACGGTTACATTGATCCTGTTCTTCTTAAGGCTTCTATTATTCACGACACAATTGAAGATATTCCGGGCTTTATTCCAGAACTGATTATTAATGCAGATGAAGATGGCCCTGAGGTTTTGAAGCTTGTACAGGAAGTTACCCGCAAGGAAGAAGAAAGCAAAAAGCAGTTCCTCTGCCGTATTCTTGACGAAGGCAGCCAGAAAGCAAAAATATTAAAGTGTGCAGACCGCATTTCAAATATGATTTCTCTGGGCTATGTAACAGACCCAACCTTTATTGAACGCTACTGCGACGAAACAGAATACTTTCTTTTGCCAATGGCAATTCAGGTTGATTTTAATATGTATCAGGAATTGATTAATCTGATTATGACCCGTCGCCGCTATCTGGAAGACGGCGGATATTTTGATACCCGTTCAAAGCCTACAACCAGTGCAGACAGCACAAAATAAAATATGCAATTTAACACTTTTTTTGTGAAAAAAAATAAGACTGTGTTATAATAGTAATATTATGAACAGTATTACAGATTTATATAAAAAGTTTATTAAAATACCTGCAGATTATACGGATACCATTTCTAACAAAAACCGCCGCCTGCTAAAATTCTTCTTTTATTTTGGAATAGTTTTTGTTCTTGTTTGTCTGCCTTTTCTATTTGGCATTTATAAAGTTTCAGGTTCAATTCCATCAAAACTTGTAATTTTCTACTATGTTTTTTTGATGGGTGCAGGAATTGCTGGACTTGTATTATTAAAAACAAAGATTCCTTCCCCAGTGCTGATACTGTATACTTTGATTGGTTCAGAAGTACTGATTACCATTCATCTTTTTCGAACTCCCTTTGTTAATGCAATTGTTATATTTATTGGAGTTCTCTTTTGCCTCATAATGCTGCTTGAAATTAATCCTTTAATATTTGTTTCTGAATTAAGCCTGTATTTTATTTTTTTGTATTTATCAGTGAAGTTTGGTGGGGTTGTTATTGATGTATCTAAATCTAATTCATTCCTGGTAAATGCCCTCCTGTTTTTTGGAGTTATGATTATCCTTGTTTTCTGGAAAAGAAAATATCTGATAAATGAGTTTAACAGAGATAAAGAACTTAACAGACAAAAAGAAAAAACAGAAGAACTTCTTCATAACTTGCTGCCGGATTCTGTAATAGATCAGCTGAAAGCAGAAGGTTCTGTTCCTCCAAAAATGTATGAGAATATGACAGTTCTAATTTCTGATATTGTTAATTTTACAAAGATTTCAACTACTGTAGAACCTTATTTTCTGATAAATGAATTGAATCAGATTTTTACACAGTTTGATAAGATTACCTCAAGTCATGACTGTATAAGAATAAAAACAATCGGCGATGCCTACATGGCAGTTTGCGGACTTCCAGAGAAAAATGATAATCATGCAGAAAATCTTTTGCTCTGTGCAAGAGATTATATTTCATGGCTTTCTGAGCGCAATAAATCATCTGAAGTTGAATGGAAAATAAGAATAGGGCTTTCATCAGGTAAAGCAATTGCAGGTATTATTGGTAAAAAGAAGTATCTCTATGATATTCTTGGAACTACCGTAGAAAACGCTGTAAGGCTGCAGAATTCCTGTTCACCTATGCACATAAAACTTTCCAGTGAAACCTATGATATTGTAAAAGATAAAATGCAGCTTCCGGAGATTGTAGAAATTGATAATAAAACTCCAGTAAAGCCAGATAAGAATCCAGATAAAAATCCAGAAGGGGAAAAAGTTATGAAAGAATCAGAATTAAAAAAAGGTGATATTTTATTGTACAGTTACAAAAAAGTTCCGGATTTTAAGCCTCTGGATGCATGTAAGAATGTAAAAGATTTTATTAAAGAAAATTTTGGTATTCTTATTGATAAACTTATAATCTGGTCTGAAAACTCAAATACTACACATGCCGCTCTGGCTTATGATTTTACTGAAAAAGATAATGAAACAAAATGTGTTGTCGCAGAAGCCACTCTTCCATACTGCCAGTTGAGAAGTCCGGCTTATCCGGGAGAGGCTTATAAAGTTACAGTTCATCGTTTACCTGATGGTCTGGATGGATCTGTAGTTCTTAATGAACTTCCGCCGCTCTCAGAAGATAATAAGCAGAACAACTCTTATGCAATGGCCCAGGCAACCGTTGCCGCTCTCATTTGTCTTTTCAGAACAAGAGTTGCAGATGATCATGAGAAAGCCAGAAAACTTATGATTTTCCTGAAGTTTATAGGTTACGCACTTGGACAATGGATTGAGCCTTTACTGCCGACTTATAAAGATGACAAGACACCTTTCTTCTGTTCCCAGCTTGCAGCCTGTTGCTATAACATGACAGCCTTACACCTTCACGATGAGCGTTACCGTGTAAAGACTCCTGTAAACAGTAAAATTGGAGACACTCTTATTGATTATCTGATCAAAAATGATATTGCTTCTGTTTCCGCAGAAGCTCCTTCTGATGCTCTTGGAGAAAGCCAGATAGATCTTTATAGTCCTGAAGTCATTTATTCTCTTTGTGATATTCTTGGTGATGATGCTGTGAATACCTTTGCAGGTGCTATGAATCTTAATGAAGCTCCGGCTTTATGTTCAAAGCTCAAGGCAGATTCTGATGGACTTAAAAATCTTCTACCTTCTATGAAATCTCTTTTGATTACACTTATGAAAATGTTTGGAACTGAATTAAAAGAAGATAAAGAAGAACTTGCAAAGCAGCTTATTGATTTCCAGTCCAGCTTTATTATGCCTTGCGACCTTGAAAACGTTTTTGAAACTGTAGGTGAGGTAACAAATGCGTAGAAGCTTTTTTGAAATCTTAAAATCCTTTTTTGCTTCTAAAGAAATCTCGGCAGAAATACACCGTAAGAATCGTGAGACGGTAGTAAAAATATTCTGGTTTTCTATTATATTTGCGTTACTGGAGTTTGCTGCGAGAATATTTTTTGGTTTACCATTAACACAAAAGTTTATACTATATTACGGATACTATCTGCTTGCAGGAATTATCGGATTAATATTGTGTAAACTACCGAGTGGAAAATATACACCAATAATTTTCTGCCTTTCGGCCTTTTATCTTGTTTTCCTTTATTTTGTAAAAGTTTCTTCATTCTCTGAAGTTATTTTATATTTTCTTGGCTTTGTTATTGCTGTTGAACTGATATTAAATATTAATCCGGTTATATTTACGATTGTTGTAATTGCAGCAGAAGCATTAATACTTTTTCTTTTTTCAATGGCTATTATATCAACTGATGTAATAATTGAGGCCGTTTCAGTTACAAATATTATTCTTGTAAATATTATTGTAATTGCCATATCCTTCTGGAAGAGAAAAATCGTTCTGAAAAAATACAATATAGAAAATAAAATTAAATCAGAAAAAGAAAAATCAGATGAGCTTTTATTAAGTGTTCTTCCAGAAAGGGTAATAGAACAGCTAAAGGAAAAGGGCAGTGTAGAGCCTGAAGTTTTTGAAAATGTTTCTGTTTTTTTCTGCCAGATAACCAATTATCTTGAACTTTCAGATTATCTGGGGACTGAAAAATTCGGTATAGAGCTTAATAAGGTATTCAGTGCTTTTGATGATATTGTAGAAAAGAATTCCTGCATGCGTATTAAGACTATGGGTGAGATTTACATGGGTGTCTGTGGGCTTCCTTCTGCAGATGAAAAGCATGCCGAGCATAGTGTTGAATGTGTAAAAGAGTTTGTGGAGTATATTCAAAAGTATAATGAAGATTCTCCAATAAAAATAATTGTTCGGGCTGGTGTAAGTTCAGGTAGTGTAATAGCTGGAATTGTCGGAATTAAAAAATATATCTACGATATTTTTGGTGATACCGTTAATACTGCTTACCGAATGAAAGGTCTCAGTTCTGCAATGCAGATTAAGGTTTCTCCTGATACATATAAGTATGTAAAAGATAAATTTGAGTTTTTACCGCAAACTCCTATTGAAGTTAAGGGTAAAGGCCAGATGGAAACTTATAATCTCGATATATAGACTATTTTCCAAAAATTCATTATTTTATACTCATCTAAATCTAATCTAATTATTAGGAGATATAAAATGGCAGATGTAAGAGTTGCTATTAATGGTTTCGGCCGTATTGGTCGTTTGGCTTTCCGTCAGATGTTTGACGCAAAAGGTTATGAAGTAGTTGCTATCAACGATTTGACAAGCCCAAAAATGCTTGCTCACCTTTTGAAGTATGATACAGCACAGGGTGGATTCTGTGGAAAGATTGGTGAAGGAAAGCACACTGTTTCTGCTACTGATGACTCAATCATCGTAGACGGAAAAGAAATTAAGATTTATGCAGAGAAAGACGCTGCTAACTGTCCATGGGCAGCTAACAAGGTAGACGTAGTTCTCGAGTGTACTGGTTTCTACACATCTAAGGACAAGGCACAGGCTCACATCACAGCTGGTGCTCGCAAGGTAGTAATTTCTGCTCCTGCTGGAAACGACCTCCCAACAATCGTTTACAATGTAAACCACAAAACTTTGACAAAGAACGACAACATCATTTCTGCAGCTTCTTGTACAACAAACTGTCTCGCTCCTATGGCTAAGGCTCTTAATGATGCATACCCAATCCAGTCAGGTATCATGTCTACAATCCACGCTTACACTGGTGACCAGATGATTCTCGATGGTCCACAGCGCAAGGGTGACCTCCGCCGTTCACGCGCAGGTGCTCAGAACATCGTTCCAAACTCAACAGGTGCTGCTAAGGCTATCGGTCTTGTAATTCCTGAATTGAACGGAAAATTGATCGGTTCTGCTCAGCGTGTTCCAACACCTACAGGATCTACAACACTTCTTTTCGCTGTAGTTAAGGGTAAGGACATCACTAAGGAATCTATCAACGCTGCTATGAAGGCTGCTGCTACAGAATCTTTCGGATACAACGAAGACGAAATCGTATCTAGCGATATCATCGGTATGCGCTATGGTTCACTCTTTGATGCTACACAGACAATGGTATCTAAGATTGATGATGATACATACCAGGTAGAAGTAGTATCTTGGTATGATAATGAAAACAGCTACACATCTCAGATGGTTAGAACAATTAAGTACTTCTCTGAGAACTGCTAATTGTTTCAGATAATCTGAAAATAGAAAGGCTCCTAGGAATTTTCCCGGGAGCCTTTTTTTCTGTCACACGGATTCGAAACGACTAACGTCGTTTCTTTTTTTTATTATAAATGGAATTGCGTTAGCAATTCCGAATCCGTGTGCCCCTAATTATGTGTCGAGCTCTAGTCAAGCAAAGAGAGCAGGGCTTCTTTTGGCTGAACTCCAACTGAAGACTTGTGGAGCTGGCCGTTTTTGAAGCTTACTACGAAAGGAATGCTCATTACGCCGTACTGCTGTGCCAGGTCTGGCTCGTCATCTACGTTTACTTTGCATACCTTAATTTCAGGATGCTCTTCTGCAAGCTCTTCAACTACAGGGCCAAGCATGCGGCAAGGACCGCACCATGTTGCCCAGAAATCAACGATAACCGGTTTATCCGATTCCAATACTTCGCTCTTAAAATTTGCACTTGTGATATTTAATTCTGCCATAATATTTATCCTCCAGATGTGTTTGTAGTACACTTAAACTGTATTGTGTACAATTAAAATATACATAAGTTTGTAATAATTGTCAAGTATATTGTGTACAATTAAATAAATGTCAATATAGTTTTTGGAATGTGGATGATAATTTTGAAAAATAAATCCACGCGAGCGAAAGAGGTGCACAATCTGCATCATCCCCGCAGATTGTGTGGCTCTGTAGCGGAAGTGGATTTATTTTTCAGGATATGACAAAAAATTTTAAAACTATATTGACATTTATTTGATAACCTAGTAAACCAATAGGTATATTAAACAACACAGGAGATTTGATTATGAAAAAACTTATTGCACTTACAGCCGCAGTACTCGCTTCTGCAGCCTTGTTTGCCGCTTCAATTAAAGTTGGAGCTACTCCAGAGCCTCATGCTGAAATTCTTGAACTTATCAAGGCAGATCTTAAGGCAGAAGGAATCGATTTGAAGATTATTGAATTTACAGATTATGTTACACCTAACGAAGCTGTAGAATCAGGTGAAATTGATGCTAACTATTTCCAGCACATTCCATATCTTGAATCATTCAACACAGAGCGCGGATTTCACCTTGTAAACGCAGGCGGAATTCACGTTGAACCAATTGCTCTTTATTCAAAGAAAGTAAAGAGTCTCAGCGCTCTTAAGAACAAGGCTCGCATTGCTATTCCTAACGACCCAACTAACGAAGGTCGTGCTCTTCTTCTTCTTGCTGATGCTGGTCTCATCACTCTTGATCCAAAAGCTGGAATCCAGGCTACTGTTCAGGATATCACATCAAATCCTAAAAAGCTTAAGTTCACAGAAGTAGAAGCAGCTTCTCTTCCACGTGTACTTGCTGATGTTGATGCTGCTGTAATCAATGGTAACTATGCAATTCCTGCAGGACTTTCTGCTAACAAAGATGGTCTTTATGTAGAAGGTTCTTCTTCTCCATACGTAAACGTAATTGCTGTAAAAGCTGGTAATGAAAACAAGGCTGAAATCAAAGCTCTTGTTAAAGCTTTGCAGAGCGAAAAAGTACGCAAGTATGTTGCAGAAAAATACCCAAACGGCGAAGTTGTTGTAGTATTCTAATTGTCATCCTCGGGCTTGACCCGGGGATCTTGTTTACACACAAAATCGCAGAAAGAGCAGATATCGCTGCACTTGCCGGGAAGTTTTTTTTCCTGTGAGCGCAGCGATTTTTTTATGCCGTGGCGGCGGTAGTGGGAAAGTCCTTCTTCATAGCAGATTTTTATCATAGGATTTGCTGCTGCCTTTTCCATAATTGTTTCAAAGCTGTCGTGGATTGTGCCTATGAAGAGGGCTGAGTTTTCATTCGCAAAACCGCAGCATGGGGCGATATTTCCGTCTGCGTGAACGTAGAGAATCTGGCCCGGACCTTCGCAGTAATCTTCGTGGAACCAGTGGCGGGCTTGCCAGGCGCGCGGGTCGTCTGAGGTGTAGGTGCGGGGCAGGGTGTAGACGGGGATGTTATCTGAGACGAGGGGGGCGTTACGGGGGGCGGAGCCACCCGTTAGAGGGGGTAGCGGAAGACCGCTAGCGGGCTGGAGAGAGGGGGAGTCTTCCCCCACATCTTCTACCGTCTGAATATTTATAGAATCTTCGCCAAAGATTTTCTGGACTTTTTGGATAAAAGTAAGCATGCGGTCAGTGCTCTGGCCGTGGTAAGAATCCCAGCTTAAGCCGATTTTTCCGTCGTAACCGGCATCGTAGAGTGACTGCAGTTTTTGTGTAAGGTCTGTCTCGTCGCGCCACCAGTCGCCGTTGGTCATAATCTGATCAAACATCAAATCATGGGCCACAGTCGCCTTAGAAACTTCTACAAGAAAATCCATATACAAAAAAGGCTCCCCACCTGAAAAGCCGATACGGTCAATGTCGCTTCCAGCCTCCACACAACTTTCAATCAAAGCCACAGCGTCGGAAATTTCCAGCTGCTTTGGGGCGCGGTTGATAAAGCAATGCTCGCAGTGCAGGTTACATGCGGTAGTGGAAGAAAAAATAATTTCGGTCGGATTGAAGCCTCTCTTATTCATATTTACGATTATACTATAAATATGGAGTTTTTATAAGAACTCTGGAATGTATAATTTGATGTACGCGAGCGAACACAGAATATGGACTGCCTCTTGAGTTTTTTGGCGTTTAGCCATAAAAAGAAACTTGTATTTTTGTTTACAAAAATACAAGTTTCTTACACAAAAAAACGAAAGCGAGCATGTCCATATAATGTGGTAGCGGAAGTACATCAAATTATAATACACAGAAATTTCATTGAATTTGTCAAAAAAACTCATTATATTTTATTGTATATCGTAAATTTCCCTGCATTGTTTGTGGGGTAAAAATATAGGAGTCAAATTATGATTAAGACTGTAAAAGACGTTGATTTGAAAGGCAAGCGCATCATTATGCGTGTAGACTTCAACGTACCAATGAAGGACGGAGTTGTACAGGATGATACTCGTATCATGGCTGCTCTTCCTACTATTAAATACATCCTCGAGCAGAACCCACGTTCTCTCGTTCTTATGAGCCACCTTGGCGATCCTAAAAAGGACGTAAAAAAGGCTCAGGAAAAAGCTGAAAAGGCTGGAAAGACATGGACAGACGCTGATGCAGAAAAGTTCATCAACGGAAAGAACCGCATGAAGCCGGTTGTAGAATATTTCGCTTCAAAACTCGGAAAGCCTGTTACTTTCCTCCCAGATGCCCTCGGACAGAAGGCTGCTATCGACGCTCTTCCAGAAGGAGCTGTTGCAATGCTCGAGAACGTTCGCTTCCACAAGGAAGAGACTTCTAAAGATGCTGCAGAGCGCGATGTAATGGCAAAAGAGCTTGCTACATACGGAGACATCTTCGTAAACGATGCATTCGGAACTGCTCACCGCGATCAGGCTTCTACAGCTTCTATCGCTAAGTTCATGCCAGTTGAATCTGTTGGCGGATTCCTTATGGAAAAAGAAGTTAAATACATTCAGCCAATGGTAACAAATCCAGAAAAACCAATGACTGCAATTATCGGTGGTGCTAAGGTTTCTTCTAAGATCGCTGTTCTTGAAAGCCTTATGAAGAACGCTTCTACACTCATCGTTGGTGGTGGTATGGCTTATACTTTCCTCAAGGCACAGGGCCACTCAATCGGTAAGTCACTTGTTGAAGATGACTTCCTCGATACAGCAAAAGATCTTCTTGCTAAGGCTGAAAAAGCTGGCGTTAAGATTCTTCTCCCAGTTGACCATGTTGGTGGTGCTGAGTTCGCTGATAAGGATCCTGTTGCAGTTGATGCAGTTGACCTTCCAGATAACCTTATGGGTATGGATGTTGGTCCTAAGACTGTTGCACTTTACAAGGATGCAATACTTGCTTCTAAGTCTATCGTATGGAACGGACCTGTTGGAGTATTCGAGTTCGAAAACTTCGCAAAGGGAACTGAAGCTGTAGCTCGCCTCGTTGCAGAAGCAACATCTAAGGGTGCTATGACTGTAGTTGGTGGTGGTGACTCTGTTGCTGCTGTAAACAAGTTCAACCTTGCAGACAAGATGAGCCACGTTTCTACTGGTGGTGGAGCTTCTCTCGAATTCCTCGAAGGAAAGACATTGCCTGGTATCGCTATTTTGGCAACAAAATAAAACTCGGGAAGCTGTGCTTGCCGACTTTATAACGGTGGTCCGATATTCGGCCACCGTATTTTTTTTGTCTTTTCATTTTTTCATGTTATAATTCAAGCATGAAAAAAATAATCACTTTCTTTACAGCCATTTTAATTTCTTCTCTTTTTTATGCTGGACAACCATCATTTCTTAAAAACTGGATTATTCCCGAGGATGCAACCTGGGGAGAATTTTATCGTCTTCCTCAAAGAGAGGGGCTGTTTCAGACAACGGGGCTTAATAAGCCATTTGATTATGTTCATGTTCTGCCTGCAATTGAAATGCCACCTTATTTTGTAAAAAATCATCTTGCAAACTGGAAAATGCCTTTTTCTGAGATTCTTAAGGCAATGACCGACAGTAAAGATTTTTCTGTATACACAGAAGCTCAATATCGACAGTTTGATAATAACCGCGTTTTATGTTCAACTACACTTACTGCCATTTACAAGTCTGACCCCATGTTTAAGCTGGTTCTGACTTTTCCTTATTGCAGTGAAAGTGAAAGAGATTCCAGAAATCCTACAAGTTTTCAAATTCATTTTTCAAGCAATCCAAAATGGAAGCTCCCGGCAGAAGGCTCTCCACGGTCTTCTGTGATTGTTCGTGCAAATCAGCAGAATAAGAAATATACAGAAAACGAGATAAAAGATTTCTTTAACCAGAATTATAAGGCTTTGTGGTTCAGTCTGCCAGAAATTGAAAGATACGCAATTGCCTTTTCGAGCAATCTTTTTGAAACAAACAGGCAGTTCCATCTGGATTTTGGTAATCACTTTGAATTTGGAAATACTGGCGGCTATGGCAAAAAGACCTTGAATCAGTCCTGTGGAATTCGTGGTTATACCTCTCTTATAAGTTCTACAGACTCTCTATTGGCAGGAGGTCATTCCAAGGCCTATAACGATCTTATTGCTTTGCTTAATAAATATCCGAAAAAATCAGTTTTGAAAATTGCAAAAGCAGAGCACCTGACTCCTCTTGAAACTTCAAGATTATATTGGGTTTCAGAGATGAAAGATAAACTTGGTTCTCACGGGCTTGAAGCCTGGGATGAAGGAAGGGTAATAACCTGGATAAGGTGGGCTGTTGGTGCCGGATATATTTCTTATGATGAGGCAATAAAGCAGATTACCCCGATCGTTAATAATATCAGAAAGAATTATAAAACCTGGGAAGATTATATGGCTCATTATGTTGCCGGAAGAGATTTTTATCTTCTATATTCTCAAGATCGGAATAAATTTATAACTGAGTCTATGGCTGCAGTAAAAACCTGCCGTGCTTATATCCCTTATGAAACCCTTCTTTTATATGGAACAAAAGCAGATAAAGACCACGTTATGCATATTTCTGATATTCAGCATTCTCCTTCTAAAGAGGGGGCTAAATGGGAAGAATTCAGAAAACTTTATGTTATGAAGGAAAGCCCTTTTGTTCTTGAAGAGCTTACAAAACTTGAAAAGAAATATCCGGAATTTTCAGACCTTGTTTACAGCTGGCATCTGGACTTGATGCTCAAGTACACAGAGGATAATAATCAGATTTATAAATATGTAGAAGCTCATTATAAATATTTCAGCAAATTACCTCAAGATAGTCGTGTATATAAGCTTTCAATGGATTTATATAAAAAATAATTGGTGTGTTTCTCTGTATAGTATTTCTTTATAAATAAATAGTATTTTCTTTGCTTTAGTCGGTTTTCTGTGATATAATCAATATTTGATAGTCTTACTATCACAGGAGTTTTTTTTATGGCAGATGTCCGTGTTATTGAGGTAAAGGAAAATATCCTTGCCGATAACGACAAAGAGGCTCAGGTTCTTCGCGATAAACTCAAATCTAAAAAGACCTTTCTTATGAATCTGATGTCGTCTCCGGGGAGTGGAAAAACAACTACGCTGGTGCGTACTGTTGAACAGCTAAAAGACAAAATCAATATAGGAATAATGGAAGCAGATGTTGATTCTGATGTAGATGCAAAGACAATGGCTAATGCCGGCGTAAAATCTATTCAGCTTCATACAGGCGGAATGTGCCATCTTGATGCGGCAATGACAGAGCAGGGACTGAATGAATTGAATTACGACGGCCTTGATCTTGTTGTGCTTGAAAATGTCGGCAACCTGATTTGTCCTGCAGAGTTTGATACTGGTGCTGCAAAAAATGTGATGATTCTTTCTGTTCCGGAAGGTCACGACAAACCGCTTAAATATCCTCTTATGTTCAGCAAGGTTGATGCTCTTATCATCAACAAAATTGATGTTGCGCCTTATTTTGATTTTGATATGGATAAATTGCGTGAATATGTGGGCAAACTCAATAAAAACGTAAAAATCTTCCCGATTTCTGCAAAGACCGGAGAAGGGGTAAGGGAGTGGACTTCGTGGCTTTTGAATGAAGTTCAGGAACATAATAAGTAAGAAGTGTCAGAATCGGGCGGGGGTCCGATGTTTTATAATTTTATAGGAGCAAACATGGCAGAAGTAAGACCTTTAATTCTGGAGTTGGGACAGAAAATTACAGACCGACTCGGACGCAAAATCAACGAAAACGACCCTGAGTATTGGGGATTAAATGAAATTGTAACAGACGAGATGGCAGAAGTTGCCCTCAAAATGGATGTGCGTAAACCTGTTACACTCCCGCAGCTGGTAGAACTTACCGGCAAGACTACTGAATATCTCGAAAAAATCATGATGGACATGGCAATTGCCGGCCTCATCGAATATAACTGGGAAAATCCAAAACGCGAAAAGCAGTACATTCTGCCAATGTTCGTTCCGGGATCTGCTGAGTTTACAAACATGAATCAGAAGCAGCTGGAAGAGCATCCAAAGCTTGGCCGCT
The DNA here is from genome assembly GCA_004554075.1 of Treponema sp. Lineage (GTDB taxonomy): Bacteria > Spirochaetota > Spirochaetia > Treponematales > Treponemataceae > Treponema_D. Next base: position 4,994 of record SFOB01000046.1, on the reverse strand, counting down.
TCTTTGACCGCATGACCTTTGAACCTCTTACTAAGGTTACCCCAATGGTACCGGAGGGAGGTGCAGGTATTGGTATGCACGTAATCCCTGTTGAAAAGGCAATTGAAGCTGAAAACTCAAGTGTCAGTGTAGAACATATTTCTCACTGGCTCGATAAATATATTGGAAAATATGCTGCATCTCCTTGTTCCTGCCGCCTGAGCCGCCGCACTTACGAAGAAGGTTGTGCCGATGATCCTGAGGACTGGTGTATTGGTGTTGGTGATATGGCAGACTACCTTGTAGAAACAAAACGTGGTCACTATATTACCCGCGACGAAGTAATGGAGATTTTGAAGCGCGCTGAGGACAATGGCTTTGTTCACCAGATTACAAATATCGACGGCGAAAACAAGATTTTTGCTATCTGTAACTGTAACATCAATGTCTGCTATGCTCTGCGTACTTCTCAGCTTTTTAATACTCCAAATATGTCTCGCTCGGCTTATGTTGCCAGAACCGAAAGCGACAAGTGTGTTGCCTGTGGCCGTTGTGTAGAATATTGTCCTGCCGGCGCTGTTAAGCTTGGTCAGAAGCTTTGTAAAAAAGACGGAAGCCGCGTAAAGTATCCAAAACACATTTTACCGGACAATCACAAGTGGAGCGAGGCAAACTGGGATGAAAACTACCGCGATACTGCCCGTATCAACTGTTACGAAACTGGTACCGCTCCTTGTAAAACTGCCTGTCCTGCCCATATTGGTATTCAGGGCTATCTTAAGATGGCAAGCGAAGGCCGCTACACAGAAGCCCTCGAACTCATCAAAAAGGAAAATCCTTTCCCTGCAGTTTGCGGACGTATCTGTAACAAGCGCTGTGAGACAGCTTGTACCCGCGGAACAATTGACGAGGCAATTGCAATTGATGAAGTAAAGAAATTCATTGCTCAGAAAGATCTGGACTCAAAAGTACGCTTTATTCCAAAGAAGGTTATTCCTTCTAACCGCGGCGAGTTCAGTCAGAAAATCGCTATTATCGGTGGTGGCCCGGCAGGTTTGAGCTGTGCCTTCTATCTTGCAGAAAAAGGTTATCGCCCGACAGTATTCGAAAAGAACAAGCTTGCCGGTGGTATGCTGGTTTACGGTATTCCTGCCTTCAAACTTGAAAAAGATGTTGTTGCCGCTGAAATCGACGTAATGAAAGAAATGGGCGTTGAGATTAAGACTGGCGTAGAAGTTGGTAAAGACGTAACAATCGCACAGCTTCGCGAGCAGGGCTATAAGGCCTTCTATATAGCAATCGGATGTCAGGGTGGCCGCAAGGCTGGTATTCCTGGTGAAGATGCAGAAGGCGTTATGACTGCCGTAGACTTCCTTCGCGAAGTTGCTGATAACCACGACTATAAAGTTACTGGTAAGACAGTTGTTGTTGGTGGTGGTAACGTTGCAATTGATGTTAGCCGTACAGCATGGCGCTGCGGTGGAACTGATGTTCAGCAGTTCTGTCTTGAACAGCGCAACGAAATGCCTGCAACAGTAGAAGAAATTGAAGAAGCCGAAGAAGAAGGAATCAAGATAAACTGCGGCTGGGGTCCAAAAGAGATTTTGACCGAAGGCGGCAAGGTAAAAGGAATCGTATTCAAGAAGTGCGTATCTGTAAAAGATGAAACAGGACGCTTTAATCCAAAATATGATGAAAATGACACAATGACTGTTGAATGCGACAACGTGTTCCTGAGTATCGGTCAGGCAATTGTCTGGGGCGACATGCTTGCAGGTTCAAAAGTAGAACTTGGCCGTGGAAACGGTGTAGTTGCAGATCCTGTAACATACCAGACAGCAGAACCTGATATTTTTGCAGGTGGTGACGTTTATACAGGTCCGAAGTTTGCAATCGATGCTATTGCCGCTGGTAAAAAAGCTGCTGTTTCAATTCACAGATTTGTACAGCCTCATTCAACAATGACAATCGGCCGCGATAAGCGCGAATTCATTGAACTTAATAAGGAAGATATCCTTGTTGAAGGTTATGACAATACACCACGTCAGGTTCCTGGAAAGAAAACTGCCGCAGATGTAGGCAGCAACTTTAAGGAAACAAAACTTTGCTTTACAGAAGAGCAGATTAAGAAAGAAACTGCCCGCTGTCTCAGCTGTGGCCAGAGTATTGTTGATGAGAACAAGTGTATTGGTTGTGGTGTTTGTACAACTAAGTGTGCGTTCGATGCAATTAAACTTCACCGAGAGCATCCAAAGGCAAGCCGCATGACTAAGAGTGAAGATAAGCTCAAGGCAATTCTGCCGAACATTCTCAAGCGCGAAGTAAAGATTCTTTTGAATCCGAACCGCTCGTCTATGGAGAAGTAAGCAGCCTTACACATGCACGAACTTGGAATTGTCTTTCACGTAATCAAGCGTCTCGAAAATCTTGCTTCAGAACAAAACCTGCAGCAGATTCAGAGCGTGACGCTTGAACTCGGAGAGGTAAGTGGAGTAGTGCCGGAGTTTCTGGAAGACGGCTGGAAGTGGGCGGTTAAAAAATCGCCTGTTATGGAAAATGCCATTCTTAAAATAGAAACTCTTCCCGCAGTAACAATCTGTAATGCCTGCGGAAAGACTTACGGCACTGTTGAATTTGGGAAAACTTGTCCGCACTGTAAAAGCGAAGATACGGTTTTGCAGACGGGAAATGAAATGAACATAAAGGAAATAGAAGCGTGCTGAAAATGCCGGTGCCCACGGGATATCCGGTGTCAACACACTCAGGAGGTTTCATGTTATTTCAACTTTATGGCTCAACAGTAGCAACTCAGCTGCTTGGTTGGTGTCTGGTATTCATTGGTCTCGTTCTTTTGAATGAGTTTGGTAGAACAAAGGTTGGTGGAATTACTATCTTCTTTGTTGTTCCTGCTGCATTGACAGTTTACTTTATTGTAGCTGCTATCGGTAAGAATTCTTTTGCATCAGAATGGTATGTAATTAAGTATATGGGCGGCTGGTTCCATTATGCTAAATTGTATGCCGCAACAATCGGATGTATTGGTTTTATTTTCCTTGCAAGAAAATGGACTGCTCTTGGAAAGTCTGAATGGTTCAAATGCTGGCCATTCATTATCGTAGGTATCAATATTCTTATCGCCGTAGCTTCAGATTTCGAATCAGCTATTAAAGGTGGAATCACAGGTGGCTGGTGGGTATCTAATGAAGGTGTATTCCTCTACGGTGGCTGGTGGAACCTCCTCAACGGTCTTGCTGGTATCATCAACATCGCTTGTATGACAGGCTGGTGGGGAATCTACTCATCAAAGCAAGGTAAGCTCGAAAAGCAGGATATGCTCTGGCCTGATATGACCTGGATGTTCATTATTGCTTATGATGTATGGAACTTCGAATATACATACCTCAACCTTCCAACACACTCATGGTACTGTGGTCTTGCACTTCTTCTCGCACCTACATTCGCAGCTACATTCTGGAACAAGGGTGGTTGGATTCAGAACCGTGCATTCACACTTTCAATCTGGTGTATGTTCGCTCAGGTTGTACCATTCCAGTTGACAAAGCCATTCTCTGTACTTCCTTCATTGTACGCTGGCGCTCCTCAGGACGGAACTGGTGCTCAGGCTTTGTATGATGCTTCTATGGCTATCTACAATAACCCTGCAATTGCAAACAATGGTCCTGAAGTTCAGCAGGCTATTGCTAAGATGGGAATTACTGCTGATCCAAAAGCACAGGGCGTTATCGCTGTTCTTGCTCTTGCAATCAACGTTCTTGTTCTTGCTGCTATCTGTAAGAAAGCTTGCGCTACTAAGACAAATCCATATAAGAATGAGATTTGGGCTGGTACAAAAGACTTTGACGAAGCAATGGGCAGAGCCGAGTAATATAATTGGGCTGATGCTCCCGTAAAAAAAATGCACCTGGCCAACGGGGATGATGTTGTCCAGGTGCATTTTTTTTACTCCGCACCAGTCCAATTACACTATTCGTCACGTCAAAACAGAAAAGAGATATCTTCTATTCCAAGTAGCAAAAAATCACTATAATAAAATCCTTATGATTTATAATAATATTCTTGAAGCAATGGGGCATACACCAATCATCCAGTTACAGAAAATGGTAACTCCGGATATGGCTCGTGTCCTCGTAAAATTTGAAGGGCTTAATGTTGGTGGTTCTATAAAAACCCGTACAGCTTATAATATGATTCTGGATGCTGAGCGCCGTGGATTAATCGATAAAAACAGTGTCATCGTTGAACCTACAAGCGGCAACCAGGGAATTGGTCTTGCTCTTATTGGCGCGGTTCGTGGTTATAAAACTGTAATCATTATGCCGGACAGTGTAAGTGAAGAACGCCGCAAACTGGTTAAACATTATGGAGCGGAAGTTAAACTTGTTCACGATAACGGCGACATTGGAAAGTGCATTCAGGAATGTATTGATACTGCTTTTTATATGCAGCATATGGATCCTCATGTTTTTATTCCTCAGCAGTTTGAAAATCCTGCTAACCCGCAGATTCAGCGCGAGCAGACTGCAGTTGAAATCCTTGAAGATGTTGATGGTCCTATAGACGGTTTTTGCTCTGGTATTGGAACCGGCGGAACTCTTACCGGAATAGGTGAGGTTCTTAAAGAAAAGAATCCAGGAATCACAATCTGGGCAGTTGAGCCTGCTCACGCTGCAATTCTCAGTGGTGGTAGTGTAGGTACCCACCTGCAGATGGGAATTGGTGACGGACTTATTCCTCCGATTTTGAATAAAGAGATTTATGATGATATTTTCATTGTAACAGATTCTCAGGCAATCAGAACAAGCCGTGAGCTTTCCCGCAAGGAAGGAATTATGTGCGGTATTTCCAGCGGAACAAACGTTGCTGCAGCCCTTGAGCTTGCAAAGGCACTTGGACCTGGAAAAACTGTAGTTACTGTTTTGCCGGATACGGCAGAGCGCTACTTCAGCACACCGCTTTTCGACGAGGACGTGGAGTTCTAGTGTCATGCTCGGGCT
>SFOB01000045.1 GCA_004554075.1 Treponema sp. | reverse complement strand
CGCTTCGCAGAACTGTAATGAAGGTTTCTGGAACAAGTGTTCTTTCTTTGAATGATGTATGGTATGCCGGTGATGACAATGACAATATGTCTATCGGAAACAATATCGAATCACCTTCAAGTCTTAATCCTGATGTAATTGCAGAACGCGAAGAAATCAAAAAGGTAATTGCACAGGCAATCAGTGAACTTCCGGAAAAAGAAAAAATGGTTATCGTATTGTACTACCATGAAGATTTAACTTTCAAAGAAATCGGTGAAGTTCTTGAAGTAAGTGAATCACGTATTTCTCAGCTGCATACAAAGGCAAATCTGAGACTTCGCGCAAAACTTACAAACCTCAGAAAAGGAATTATCTAAAGAAAGAGAAAATTAAAAAATGGTAACACTGGATAAAGTTCGTGAAGACATGAAAACACTTCTTCAGGTAGATAAAAACCTTCACTTTGTGGAGGTTAATGCTGATACCGTTGATGAAGCGCTTGCAGACGCCGTTGTCCAGCTGGATACCAAACTTTCAAATCTTCATTATGAAGTTGTTGAAAAAGGCAGTGAAGGAATTTTAGGTCTTGGAAAAAAGCCGTGGAAAATTATGGTTTACCAGGATCCTTCTACTGTTAAGAAAACTCAACGCCTTGCTTCCGAAGGTCTCTTTGATAATGATGAAGAAGGCGAGGAAGCAAAAATCGTCAATCGCGACGGACTCTTTTATATCCGCCATTTCAAATCAGACATTATGCTTAAGGTTATTCTTCCTATGGGAGAAGGCCTTCCTATTGAACTCAAGGATGTACTGGATGAAATTAAACGTCCGGACACAATCAATTATGATGAAGCTCAGGTAAAGAAATATGTAAAATCTGGAACTGATAATGATTATGTTGTTGTTGGTTCCTTTAAGCATGTTCCGGCCGGAGATGTTGTAATTGGTGTTGAAGTTACAAAAGATGAAATGAAGGGCTCTATCGTTGTTTCTCCTCCATCAATGAGTGGAAGTGAAGCATCTTTTGATATGATTAAGAGAGCCATCCTTCAGCAGGGTGTAGTAGAAGCCTGTATCGAAGAAGATAAAATCCGTGAGTTTGTTGATAATCCTGTATACAATAATCCTTTTGAAGTTGCGGCAGCAATTGCACCAGTGGATGGACACGATGCATATATTTCCTACAACTTCGAAACAGATCCTAAAAAGCTTAAAGCTCAGGTTGACGAAGAAGGAAAGGTTGACTACAAGAAACTCAATAACATTCAGAACGTTATTGCAGATCAGCCGCTTGCCCAGAAGATTCCTGCAGAAAGAGGAAAGGGTGGAAAAACACTTTTTGGCCGCTACCTGGAAGCAAAGAACGGAAAAGATATTCAGATTCAGCTTGGTGCCAATGTTAAACTTGACCGCGACGGCGTAACAATCAAGGCCGAAATTGACGGTGAAGTTATGCTGGTAAACGGAAAGGTAACAGTAGAGCCTGTTAAGTACCTCGACGCAGTTAATGTTAAAACCGGTGATGTTAAGTTTGTCGGAACTGTTGTTATCAAGGGTAACGTTCAGGAAGGCTACAAGGTTGAAGCAACCAATATTGAAGTTGGCGGAATCGTCGACAAGTCCCGCCTGGAAGCAACCGGAAATATTATTGTTCGCCAGGGTGTATTCGGAAAGGGTGAAGGTTATATCAAAGCCGGAAAATCTCTCTGGGCTAAGTTTATTAATGATACAACCGTTGAAGTTGAAGAGAACGTTATTGTAAATGACTCAATCGTAAACTCAAGCGTAACAGCCATGAAGAATATTGTGCTTCGTGGAAAGAAGGCCCAGATTATTGGTGGACACCTTATGGCAACAGAGGAAATCTGTGCCCGCAAGGTTGGTTCTCCTGGTGGTGGTACAGAAACTATACTTGAAGTTGGTGTAGACCCACGTGCTAAGAAACGCCTTGAAGAACTGCAGAATATGCAGGCTAAGGCTACCAAGGAATACGAAAACTGCGACCTTGATATTCAGACCCTTGAGCAGCAGAAGAAGCTTCGCAAAAAGCTTCCTCAGGAAAAGGAAGAAAAACTTAAGACTCTCAAAGAACGTTGTGAACAGATAACTTTGGATCTCGAAAAGATGACCGACGAAATCAATAAGATTCAGGAACATCTTCGCGATCTTAAGGCAATCGGAAAGGTTAAGGTTGAAGGTGACGTATACGCCGGAGTTAAAATCTACATCCGCGATGTACTTGATGAAGTTAAGATTGATACAAAGGCCGTAACCTTCTATTACGACAAGGCATTCAGCAAGCGCGGTCCATACGAACCGCCTTCTTTAGCAGAGGAGCAGCCGGATGGGTATTCAGCCGATTGACCTTCAGACCATGTACACACAGCTTTCAAATGTCTCAAAAACTATGGCAGGTGCCCAGCAGGCTCAGCTTACAGAAGCAATGCAGCAGCAGGGTAACATTCAGCGTAACATGGAAAATGCCGCAAAGGTTCAGCAGACTTCTAATGAAAAAGCTGATACTAACAGTGTAAATCAAAATGGTTCAAATGCTTCAGGTGCCTGGGGTGGAAAAAAGCAGCAGAAAAAAGAAAATGAAGAAAGTTCAGAAGACTTTGAAAACCGCCCGCCAAAAAGTGACCGTTCTTATCTTGGAACAATAATCGACATTACGAGGTAAACATGGCCACTTATATTGCACTTTTTCTTTCACTGGTCAGCCTTTTACTGATGATTATCATCCTGGTCAGATTTAAAAAACTATTTTCTACCGACTCAATCATAGACAAAACAAAGTCTCAGATGAACCGCGTTATCATGGATGTAAACAATAACGCTAACCGGGACCTGGAACTTATAAATGAATCTTCAAGACGTCTGAGAGCCCTTTTAAACGAAGCAGATAAAAAAATGGAAAACTTTAAGGAGGCTACCCAGCTCCTTCGTAATTCAATTGCAGAGGCGGAAAAGGCTGGTCAGAAGCCGAAGAAAAGCGTTTATATAGATCCGGATGCTTCTTATACAGTTACAAATACCGTAAACAGAAATGGGCCGGCCCAGCAGGGATCTTTGTTTGATGATGCAGAAGAATCTGCGCCAAAAGAAAGTCCAAAGGCTCAGAAATCAATCCTCAAAGATGAAACTGTAGTAACCCCGGATGGAGCTGCCTATAAGGAAGTTCCTCTCATCATCACAAAAGTTTATGATGAGAAAATGAACATAGTAAAAACTCAGCAGGAGGCAAAGACCATTCAAAGCCAGACATCAGACCGCAACCTTAAAGACAAAGTTGAAAAACTTTTCAGACAGGGCATGCAGATTGATGACATAGCTGCTGAATTATCTTGTCCTGCGTCGGAAGTTCAGTTTATAATTGATATGTTATAAAATATAGTCATCCTGAACTTGTTTCAGGATCTTAAATATAGATTCCGAAACGAGTTCGGAATGACGGTTAGGAGATAAAAAAAATGAAAGTATCTAAATCAAAATTCGGAATGCTTTGTGATGGCACAAAGGTTAATCTTTACACAGTAAAAAACGGCAACATGTCTTTTTCATGTACAGATTATGGCTGTACAATCACCAGCATCGTTTTAAATGACGGAAAAGGAAAAAAGACAGACGTTGTTCTTGGACATTCAACTCTGGAAGGATATATAAACGGCACCGTTTTCTTCGGAGCTATCGTAGGCCGCTTTGCAAACAGAATCGGAAAAGCAGAGTTTGATCTTAATGGTAAAAAATATCAGCTTGATAAAAATGACGGTCCTAACTGTCTCCATGGCGGCTTCAGCAGCTACAATAAAATGATGTGGAAGGGAAAGATTATTGATGACGGTAAACTCTGCGGTGTTCGTTTTACCCGTACATCACCTGACGGAGAGCAGGGCTTTCCGGGAAATGTAAAGCTTACAATTACATATCTTCTTGATGAAAATAATAATCTCAGTTGTATCTACAATGCAGAAACAGATAAGGCAACACCAATCAATATTACAAATCATGCATATTTCAACCTTGCAGGAAACGGTAATATTGGTGAACACACAATCCAGATGAATTCAGAAAAGCGCCTTGAAGTAAATGCAAAACTTATTCCAACAGGAAAACTTCTTGATGTTAAGGGAACTCCATTTGACTTTACAAAAGAAAAGAAGATTGGAAAAGATATCAAGAATGTTGGGGTAGGCTACGACCACTGTTATGTTACAGAAATGTATGATCCTGAAAAGCCACACTGCGGCCTCCCACTCGAAGATAATGACCTTGTTGAATTCTGTACAGTAAAAGAACCAAAAACAGGACACGCAATGACAGTCTTTACAAATATGGAAGGCTGCCAGTTCTATACTGGAAATTACATCAAAGGAATAATTGGAAAGAATGGCCGTCTTTACGACAGACACGATGCTTTTTGTCTCGAGACTCAGTGTTTCCCGGATACTCCTAATCAGAAGGATTTCCCAACCTGTATTCTTGAACCAGGTCAGAAAATGAAGGCTAAGACAATTTATTCCTTTACAATTTCTAAATAATCTGATATATTAGTTTAAGGGTTTAATAACTTAAACATAAGAGATGTCATCCCGAAACAAGTTCAGCATGACATTATGTTTTTAATCCTCAAATATTTTTTACCCCATATATGAAAGTTTTTCATTGAAAAACGGCATATTTGGGGTATAATTATTATATTATTCTTGACTAGTATAAGTGAGGTACTTTGATGGATGTACAATTGCAAGAACTGATTGATAAAATCAAGAAGGACGGCGTTGCTGCTGCAGAAAAAGATGCTGCAAAAATCATTGCAGATTCGGAGAAGAAAGCAGAAGCAATAATCGCAGACGCGCAGTCAAAAGCTGCTGAAATTATAAAAAGTGCACAATCAGAGACAAAAAAAATGGAGAAGGCAAGCGAAGAAGCCATTGTACAGGCTGGACGCAATATGCTTCTTTCATTCAAAGATGCTCTGATAGGCGAGCTGGACGGTCTTATTCAGGAAGGTACCGAAAAAGCTCTTTCAAAAGATGTTCTTACTAAGCTTGTACCTGAGACGGTAAAAGCATGGGCAAAGAACTCAGATGCTTCGGAACTTTCAGTTCTTTTGAGTGACAAAGACTTAAAGGCTCTCGAAAAATCTCTTAAAACTTCCCTTAAAGCAGAAATCAAGAAGGGACTCGAAATTAAGCCGGACAAGACTCTTAGTGCAGGCTTTAGAATCGGCGTAAAAAATGGTGCCGCATTCTATGATTATTCTGCAGAAAGTCTTGCAGAGATGTTCTCAGCTTATCTGAATCCAAAGGTTGCAGCCCTCATGAAAGTTGCTGCAAAGGACGCAGAGTAGTGGCTTATTATTATTTGGTTTCACAGTTACCAAATATCTCATCTTCAGAAGGAAAGTCAGCCTTGCCTTTAAGTTCGGAAGAATTCCGTGAACTGGCAAGTCGTTTTATTTCCCAAGAAGAAAAAGCCGTGCTTGAAAAGCTTTCTCTGGTTCCTTCAATGGAGCTTACTTCTACAGGCTCAAGCTTCCTTGATGTTTGGTATGAAAAAGAAAGAAACCTGCGTTGTGCGCTCGCTCAAATCCGTGCGCAGAAGCTGAAGAAGGACAGCATTCCGCTTCCACCAGGCTGTACAGCAGATATTATTTCTGCCGCTCGTACCGCTGTTGGTATGGACAGTCCTCTTTCTGCAGAGCAGTTTCTTTATGAGTACAGGTTACGCCTGCTCGATGATTTGCGTCCTCTGGACGGCTTTTCAATTGATGCGGTGTATGCCTACGGCCTTCGTCTTATGCTTGTTGAGCGAATGCGCAAGTTCGAGGTTGAAAACGGAAAAACATCTTATCATAAGATTTACGATACGATTTTGGATGGAGATAAATAATGGCAAATACTACTAAAGCAAAAGTAGTCGGCATCAATGGAAACATGGTCACGATTGAATTCGACGGCTCTGTTTCTATGAACGAAGTAGGCTACGTTAATGTAGACGGAAAGAAGCTCCGTGGTGAAGTTATCCGTATTCGCGGAAACAAAGCCCAGATGCAGATTTTCGAAATGACACAGGGAATTAAGGCCGGCGATAAGGTAGACCTCGTTGGCGACCTCCTTTGTGCAGAACTTGGACCTGGACTTCTTGGTCAGACCTTCGATGGTTTGCAGAACCCACTTCCACTCGTTGCAGAAAAAGCAGGCTTCTTCCTTGAGCGTGGTGTTTATGTTGATTCACTTCCACGCGATAAAAAATGGGAATGGACTCCAACTGTAAAAGTTGGCGATAAAGTTCTTCGCGGTGATCCTATCGGATCTGTACCTGAAGGACCTTTTACACATAAAATTCTTGTTCCTTTTGATATGCTGGGCATGTACACAGTAACAAAGGTAACAAAAGCCGGTGACTATACAATCGAAGATACAGTTGCCGAAGTAAAAGATGAAAAGGGTAAAACCTTCAAACTTAAGATGGCATTCAAGTGGCCGGTAAAGCGTGCCGTAGACTGCTATGCAGAACGTCTTGCTCCATCTGAGCCAATGGTAACTCAGGTTCGTCTTATCGATACTTTCTATCCTGTTTCTAAGGGTGGTACTTATTGTATCCCTGGACCTTTCGGTGCTGGTAAGACAGTTCTTCAGCATACAACATCACGTAACGCCGACGTTGATATCGTAATCATCGCTGCCTGCGGTGAACGTGCGGGTGAAGTTGTAGAAACAATTAAAGAGTTCCCAGAATTGAAGGACCCTCGTACAGGACGTTCTTTGATGGAAAGAACAATCATCATCTGTAACACATCTTCTATGCCGGTTGCTTCCCGCGAAGCATCTGTATATACATCTGTTACACTTGCTGAATATTACCGCCAGATGGGCCTGCACGTTCTTCTTCTTGCAGACTCAACATCACGCTGGGCACAGGCTCTCCGCGAAATGTCTGGACGTTTGGAAGAGATTCCTGGAGAAGAGGCATTCCCAGCTTACCTCGAATCTTACATTGCAGCCTTCTATGAACGTGCTGGTATCGTAAAACTCCGCGACGGCAACATTGGTTCTGTAACAATTGGTGGTACAGTATCTCCTGCCGGTGGTAACTTTGAAGAGCCTGTAACTCAGGCAACTTTGAAGGTAGTAGGTGCCTTCCATGGTCTTAGCCGTGAACGTTCCGATGCACGTAAGTATCCTGCAATTGACCCTATCATCTCATGGTCAAAATATAAATCAGTTATCCGAGAAGACTGGGTAGCTTACGCACGCAAAGTATTCCTTAGCGGTGTTGAAGTAAACCAGATGATGAAGGTAGTAGGTGAAGAAGGTACAACAACCGAAGACTACATCGAATACCTCAAGAGCGAATTCCTTGATGCAGTTTATATGCAGCAGAACTCATTCGACGAAATTGATGCGGCTGTAAGTGTTGAACGCCAGCAGTATACTTTCGCAAAGGTTCTCAAGGTTCTTGGTTCTGATTTTGAACTTGCTGATAAGGATACAGCACGAAACTTCTTCAACCAGATGCGTCAGAAGTTTATCGACTGGAACTATTCTCTCTGGAACAGCGATAAGTTCAAGAAGGCAGAAAAGGATGTAGACGCTCACTTTGCTTCTGCAAATGGAAAAGTACGCGACGAAGTAGCAGCAATGCTCAAGGATGGTAAATAATGAACAAAGTATATAGTAAGATTGAATCCATCGTCGGAAGCGTTATTACCGTAAAGGCAGACAATGTTGCATACGGTGAGCTTGCCGAAATTGAAACACGCTTTGGTAAGTCTCTTGCCGAAGTAAATAAAATCGAAGGTGATGTAGTATCGCTGCAGGTATTTGCCGGCGGACGCGGTATTTCTACTGGAGACCACATTAAATTCCTTGGACATCAGATGGAAGTTTCTTTCTCTGATGATTTGCTTGGACGTATTTTCAACGGTTCAGCACAGCCACGTGATAACGGACCGGCTCTTACAGACTGCCTCGTAACAATCGGAGGACCTTCTGTAAACCCTTCTAAACGTATCATGGCTCGCCGTATGATTCGTACTGGTATCCCGATGATTGATATGTTCAACACACTGGTAGTTTCTCAGAAGCTTCCAATCTTCTCTATCTCTGGTGAACCTTACAACCAGCTGCTTGCCCGCATTGCTATGCAGGCCGAAGTTGATGTAATCGTACTCGGTGGTATGGGCTTGAAGTATGATGACTACCTTTACTTTAAGAAGACACTGGAAGACGGTGGTTCTTTGAGCAAGACAGTTATGTTCATGCATACAGCTGCTGACCCAACCGTAGAATGTCAGAAGATTCCTGATTTGTCTCTTGCAGTTGCAGAACAGTTTGCCCTTAAGGGAAAAGACGTTCTCGTACTTCTTACAGATATGACAAACTTTGCCGACTCAATGAAGGAAATCGCCATTACACAGGAACAGGTTCCTTCAAACCGTGGTTACCCTGGAGACTTGTACTCACAGCTGGCAGCCCGCTACGAAAAAGCCGTAGACTTTGATAGTGCAGGTTCTGTAACAATCCTTGCTGTAACAACAATGCCTGGTGACGACGTTACTCACCCGGTTCCTGATAACACAGGATACATTACAGAAGGACAGTACTATCTTAAGGGTGGACGTATTGAGCCGTTTGGTTCTCTTTCACGTTTGAAGCAGAACGTAAACGGATCTACCCGTAATGACCACCGTGCCCTTATGGATGGTATGATTCGTCTTTATTCAAATTACAAAGACACCCTTGAAAAGAAATCAATGGGTTTCAATATGAGTAAATGGGATGAAAAACTCCTTGTTTACGGAAAGATGTTTGAAGACGGTATGATGGACCTTTCAAAGAATATTTCTCTGGAAGATGCTCTGGATTTGGGATGGAAGATTCTTTCTGACTGCTTTGAGCCTGAGGAAACTGGTCTTAAATCATCTCTTATTGAAGAATACTGGCCTAAGAATAAGTCTAAGAAGTAGGAGTTCTGAATGGCAAAAATCAAGCTGACAAAAAATGAGCTCAAGGTACAGAAAGATGCGCTTAAAATGTACAAGCGTTATCTTCCAACCCTTATGCTCAAAAAACAGCAGCTTCAGACAGAAATCCGCACTATAGATGCCAAGGCAAAGGAAGTCCGAGCACAACGCGTTGCCCTTGAAAAAGAGTTCGAACAGTGGATTTCCGTATTCGGTGAGCGAGAAGCCTTTACTCCGGATATGGTAACTGTAAAGAACATCAAAAAGGGCGTAGGCAACATTGCCGGTGTAACAATTCCGGTATATGAAGGTGCAGACTTTGGCCGTGGTGACTACGATCTTTATAAAACTCCGCTGTGGATTGATATGGCAGCAGACCGCATGGAAAAGGCTCTGTCACTCGATCTTGAAGCAGAGGTTCTGGATGAGCAGGTTCGCTTACTCAGCCAGGAACTCCGCACAACAACACAGCGTGTAAATCTGTTCGAAAAGGTTAAGATTCCTGAAACTAAGGCAAACATTAAAAAGATTACGGTTTACCTTGGTGATGAACAGGTTGCAGCCGTAGTACGCAGTAAGATTTCTAAGAAAAAGCTGCAGGCAAAAATTGATGAAGAACAGGAGGCTGGCAAATGATTGAACCAATGAAAAAAGTCTCTGTAGTCCTTCTCAATAAGGAAAAAGAAGAGGCATTAAAGGCTTTAAGAAAAATTGGTCTTGTACATCTTGAAAAAATAGATGGTGCAAGCGAAAAGCTTACAGCCTTTAAAGAATATTCAAATAACGCAATGCTTACCGAGTCTATTCTTGGTGAGATAAAACTTCCAAAGCAGAAGAAGGGGACAGAACCTAAGCTTTCTGATGAAAAGGTAATTGAGCTTTGCAAAGAAGTTGTAGCAAAGTCAGAACGCAAAAAGCAGCTTATGGAAGAAATTTCTGCAGATACTACAGAACTCGACCGCTTTGCGGCCTGGGGTGATGTAAGTAATGAAGATTTAGACTTCCTGACAGAAAAAGGCATTGCACTTAAACTCTACGAGATCAATGCGGAAAAATACAGCCTCATTGATCAGGACATCGAAACAATTCTTGTAAATAACGACAAGAAAACCGTTCGCTTCCTTATCGTAAATGGTGGCGAAGGCCGTCCTGAAAAACTTTTACCTGAAGCCTTTGAAGTACCGTTCCCGCGTATTTCTACTAAGCTTCTTGAAAAAGAGATTCTCGCAGACGAAAAAGAACTGGATCAGATTCAGGCTTTCTATACAGACAACGCAAAATACGTTCCTGCAGTTACAGCCTTCAAAAAGGCTCTGGAAAGTGACATTGAATTTGAAAATATCAACAGCGGTATGGGCTGCGATAAAGAAGGAAGTGAAAACGACCTTGCCTGGATCTCTGGTTATGTTCCAGCTGCAGACCTTGATGACTTTAAGCGCTGCTGTTCTGCAAACCAGTGGGCTCTTGCTTATGCAGACCCGGAAGATGAAGATACAGAAGTACCAACAAAACTTAAGAATAACAAGCTTGTAAGTTTGATTTATCCGCTTACAGACTTCTTGGGTACAGTACCTGGCTATCACGAGTTTGATATTTCAGGCTGGTTCCTCTTGTTCTTTACAATCTTCTTTGCAATGATTTTTGGAGACGGCGGATACGGTGCCCTCGTTGCAGTATTAATTCTTTTCCTGATGCTTAAAACAAAGATCAGCGGAAAGAAAGTACCTGCAGCCTTCGGACTATTCCTCCTTGTATCTCTGGCAACCGTTGTATGGGGTGCAGTAACCTGTACCTGGTTTGGAATTCCTGCAGATATGCTTCCTGAATGGCTTACAGGACTTTCAATTCCGTATATTTCCGGTGCATACGAAAGTGCACAATGGCATGTACCTTGGAACAGTGATCCTTCTGTATATCTTACAAAAGATCAGAACCTGCAGATTTTCTGCTTCTCTCTGGCTTTGATTCAGCTTTGTGTAGCACATCTGAAGGCTGGTGTAAGAAACATTAAGGATGGAAAAGGACTGAAAGTACTTGGTGACTTAGGTTCCCTTTTACAGCTGGTTGGTATGTTCTGGGTTGTACTTGCAATGGTTGTAAACGGAAAGGTATTCCCAATGCTGGGCTATATCAACGGTATTCCTATTGGATATATAGAAGTAAGCCTGATCGCCATCGGTTTTGCAATGAGTTTTGTCTTTGCAAATTACGAAGGAAGTATCGGAGCTTCTGTACTTGAAAGCTGTAAGAACATTATTTCTGTTCTGCTTGGTGTTGTAAACGTATTCAGTGATATTGTTTCATACATCCGTCTATGGGCCGTTGGTCTTGCGGGTGCTGCAATTTCGAATACTGTAAACACTCTTGCAGGTCCTATTCTGGGACACGCAATTCTGTTCCTTGCGGCAATCGTTCTGCTCGTGTTTGGCCATGGCTTGAACATGATTTTGAACGTGCTTTCGGTAATCGTTCATGGTGTACGTTTGAACACACTGGAGTTCTGTACACACATTGGAATGAGCTGGAGTGGTGTAAAGTATCAGCCGTTCGCTGATCGTAATAAGTAATAAAGCATAGACGTCATGCTGAACTTGTTTCAGCATCTGTGCTTAAAAATATGAAATTAAGTCCAAAATGGACTAAAGGAGAATAATTATGGAACTTTGGGGTTACATTGGTGCTGCTGTTTGTATGGGTATTGCTGCTATTGGTTCAGCAATTGGTATTGGAATTGCCGGACAGGGAGCAATCGGAGCTTGGAAACGCTGTTATATCAACAATAAACCAGCTCCATTTATCCTGACTGTATTTGCTGGTGCTCCACTTACACAGACTATTTACGGCTTCCTTTTGATGAATATTGCAATGAAACCAAAGGTTGCATCTGGTGAAATGACACCAGGTTTCGCTCTTGGTCTTGGTATTGCTTCTGGTTTGGCTATGTGTTTCTCTGCTATCGCACAGGGAAAAGCAGGTGCCGCTGCTTCTGATGCTCTTGGTGAAACAGGAAAAGGTTTCGCTCAGTACATCATGGTAGTAGGTCTTTGTGAATCAGTTGCATTGTTCGCTATGGTATTCTCGTTAATTGCTTAATTAACTGAAATCTTATCCTTAAAAAGAAAAAATCTGCGGGTCCCAGCGACGGCAAAACTGAAAAAGCAATCTCCCAGGGTCCCATGCTTAAAAAATCTTGCTTCGCTCGATTTTTACGCAACCCTGGGGCCCTCTTTTTCATTTTGCTTGCGTCCCACAGATTTTTTCTTTTTAAGGCAAATATCGTATAATTAACTTATTACACCATAGCTCACTTTGCGGGTTATGGAACCTATGTCATTCCCCGGCTTGACCGGGGAATCTTTTTTTTAACATAGAGATGTGTTATAATAAAAACATGAATACAAAAACTGTTTATCTTGGTGGAAAAGGCGTAACAAAGCGTATTGCAATCGGTGGTGAGAATCCGGTTAGCGTTCAGACAATGTGGAAGGAGGGTATTACTGACCTTGCTTCTGATAATACTAAGCTGGATAGGATTTTACGTGAACTAAACGACCTTAGCATGATTGGCTGTGATATTGTTCGTTTTGCGGTTCCTGATGTGGCAAGTGCACAGGGGCTTTGCCTGCTTGCTGAACGCACTTCTATGCCTCTTGTTGCAGATATTCATTTTGATTATAAACTTGCCCTGGAATGCCTTAAGGGAAACGTTGCTGCCATTCGTATAAATCCAGGTAATATCGGTTCAGTTGAAAATACAAAAACAGTTGTAGAAGCCTGCCGGGAGAAGGGTGTTGCTATCCGCATTGGAATAAACAGCGGTTCTCTTCCTAAAGACTTACAGGAACAGATTGCCGCCGGTACAATTACCCGTGCTCAGGGACTCTGCGAAACTTCTGCACGCGAGGCTGCCATTTTTGAAGACCTTAAGTTTGATCAGTATGTAGTTAGTATGAAGTCTTCTGATGTTAACGAAACTATACAGTGTAATAAGTTTTATGCAGAAAAATATAATAATCCCCTGCATCTTGGGGTTACAGAAGCAGGTCCACTCATTGGTGGTATCGTAAAATCGAGTATAGCTTTTTCAACTCTGCTAAATCAAGGAATTGGAGACACCATTCGTGTAAGCCTTTCTTCATCTCCAGAAAATGAAGTTGTAGCTGGAATAAATATTCTAAAAGAATGCGGAAAAAGAGCAGGTGGTGTAAAACTTATATCATGCCCACGGTGCGGAAGAATCGGTTTTGATGTTCATGCCTTTGTAGACCGCTGGCAGAACAAGCTTCTTGCAATGGATAAAGACATTACAGTTGCAGTTATGGGCTGTGTTGTAAATGGACCTGGAGAAGGACGACATGCAGATCTTGGAATTGCAGGAACTAACGATAAAGCAATTATCTTCAAAAAAGGTAAAATAGTACGAACGATAGACGCAAAAGATGCCGATAAAGTATTTGAGGAAGAGTTAAATTCCTTATAAAAGATCCCGAAACAAGTTCGGGATGACTTGTGAGATTTATTGTTTATGAAGAAAACTGTATTATTTTTTGTACTTACTGCTGCCTGTTTTAGTCTTTTTGCAGCTGACAAGAAAGCAAAATTCGACGAAAGTGTAGAAGCTTACCGTAATTCAATCGAAGCAATGGATGCCGGAGATTATGGAAAAGCCTTAAAATATGCCGAAGATGCAATTCTTTACAGAAAGCAGCGAATAGAAAATCAGATTAATACAGTAAAAAACTCAATTTCTGCAAAAAGAGTTCAGGCTGCTGGAGATCATTTTACTCCTGTTTTGAATGTGCTTGAAAACAGAAAAGAATACGAAACTGCAAACATCATCAATTATTATATTAAGAAAAAGGGCAGCGATTATTTTGATGATTCTGTAAAAAATCTGCTTGCCTACATTGAAAATTCCAAAGACTTTCCAGAAGCCCACAAAATAATCGGCGACATATACAAGCTCGAAGGTGAATATAAGTTTGCAGAAGAGTATTATCTTATGGCTCTGGACAAAGCTGATGTTCTTGATATTCCTGATGAAAAGTATGAAATTTTATACATGCTGGCAGATATCAGCCGCCTTGAAGGTGATCTTCCTAAGATGGAAATCCGCCTAATGAATATTCTTGCAGAAGATAAAAACTACAAAGATGCCGGCTTAAAAAGAGCAATGAAGGGAACTATTTCTTCTAATAAAAAAGATTCCATGGAAAAGTTCTTTAATCTTTATAGAGCAGATTCATATAATTGCATAAATGCTTACAATCAGCTTGCTGAATACTATCATAATGCCCACAGAAACGATAAGGCTTTAGAGTTTGCTTCCCTTGCAGCAATCACAAGTTTTAGCCGCATTATAGAGATTTTGTATTCAAGAAACTCTGTTTATGAATATGAAAATCTGGAAGACTTTATGCAGGAAGCTTCTTACTATGATGATATAATTGAATGGGGAAGCCGCAATTCTGCCTGGAAAAGCTTTAATATTCTTGCAGCTTATTCAACAGAAGAAGGCTATACTAATTTTTCAAAATCTCTTTTACGTGTAATTGCCCGCTATACTCCGGAAACCTACTGGCAACGAGATGCTGTTCTTCAGCTTGAAAGAATGCCGGAGTAAAAGAAAATCAGAATTAAACGAATTAATAATGAAGGCCTAAGCCGATAGAGAACTCTTTGTTGTGCCAGAGGCCTTTCAGTAACTTATCTTCAGAAATTGCACGCTTCATATCAAAGCCAATACTTCCTCTGATTGTAAAGCTTGACCATTTATAAGGATAAACAAGAACTTCCATACCCATACAAATAACAGATTCTGTCTGCATTGGTAATGTTCTGTCTCGGTAAATTGCTATATCCATAAATGGGGCAAACTGCATATTAAAATTAATGATATCACGTTTGAATGTTGTAGTAATGATATTTATAGGGAAATCAATATTCATTACTACAGCTGTTGAAGTAGTGTAATCAGGTGCTGCATTTCCAAAGTAAGAATCATCTGGAACACCTCTTATGCGGGCGCCAATTTTTTCTCCATAACCGCTTGTTGCTTTATCATATCTGTTTGAAGGAAAATCAAAATATGAAAATGCATATAAATCAAAAGCAATTCCAACTGTATCAAGATAATTTCTTTCTTCTACTTTGAAGGAACGGAAGAACATAACTTCAAGTGCTACAGAAGGATACCATTCTCTAAGATAAAAATCGTATGGCCAGGTGTTTGTAATACTGAACATATAACCGTTTCTAAAATTGTTATTCCAATCAATTTTAGAATTTGAGATTTTATGAGAAGCTGCAATAAAAGGGCCTTTTAAATCATAATTGGTATTGTTAATACTGTCAAAATCATAATTAACTTTAAAGTTTACAGCAGGTGTGTAGGTAAGTGTAGAAAAGTTACTGAACTTATAAAGCTTAATTGGTGCAGAAAAAGCCACCTCATTCTGGAAGAATATTTCATCA
Organism: Treponema sp.; assembly: GCA_004554075.1. GTDB lineage: Bacteria > Spirochaetota > Spirochaetia > Treponematales > Treponemataceae > Treponema_D. Next base: position 3,658 of record SFOB01000045.1, on the reverse strand, counting down.
TTATAAATAGAATAATCGTTTTCACGAATGGAATACTGATATCCTTCAAGAATCAGAGAGACTCTGTCAAAAGGAAGCTCTGCCTTTAAACCGGTTTTAAGCTTCCATTCAGGAGAAGAATCTCCAAACTTAAACTGAACATTATAGGCATTCACCCAGGTTAAATCAAAAATACCGGCCTTAAATGGAAAATCATATTCAATGTTAAAACCAGGTGAGAAGGTCCAGAAATCCTGATCAGTTTTTTTTGCAATTTCAACATTAATATCTGCAGTAAGAGGATTCATGCTTCCTAAGAAATTTGTATCTTTGGCCTTTATTTTTGGAGTAACCTGAGTGATGGTAGAATCATCCTTAAAACTTGCGTAAGGAACTGCAAGAAAGTGGTTAGAATCAACAACAGAAACAATAATATTTACAAGGCTTACATCTTCATCGGTCTGTCCTGTAAGTTCGTAATGAACGTCAATTTCCTGGAAAAAGCGGGAATTTTTTAACTGCTGACTATAATTTTTAATATATGAATCCAGACTTTCCTCTGTAAAGACAGTTTTTTTATCAAGAGGATATTTCATTTCAAGAGTAGTAGCATTTGTGGTAGTAAACTTGAATTTTCCCTTTGTATTATAAATACCTTTTGCAATCTTAAACTGTTCAGAATAACTGAAAGGAATGATTAAAAGTAAGCCCAGAATAACAGCAGTAAATTTTTTCATTTTTAATATGCACCTTTTCCAATTAAAACTACCCATACAGTTTTGATAAGAATCCATATATCAAGCCATATAGACCAGTTTTGAATATAATAAGTATCGTAAGTAATTCGCTCTTCATAGCCGGTGTCTGAACGGCCGGAAACCTGCCACATGCCGGTAAGTCCTGGAGAAACAGAAAGAACATAATCCTTATATTCTCCGTATTTTACAAGTTCAGGTTCTGTAACAGGACGAGGTCCAACAAGGCTCATCTGTCCAAGAAGAATATTTATAAGCTGTGGAAGTTCATCAAGACTTGTTTTACGCAGGAACTTACCAAACTTTGTTACACGAGGGTCATCAATAAATTTGCGGTCTTTTTCCCATTCTGCGCGTCTTACAGGGTCTGTTGCAAGAATCTTTTCAAGAATCTCCTGAGAGTTTACACACATAGAACGGAATTTCCAGCATTTAATTTCTTTACCGTTTTTGCCAATTCTTTTATGACCGTAGAAAATTGGGCCTTTAGAAGTAAGCTTTGTAAGCAGGCCTAAAAGAATCATTATTGGAAGAACAATAGGTAAAGTAAGAACAATTGCTGCAATATCAATTAATCTCTTTAAGAAAAGGTTTCGCTTAAAAGTAAGGTTATGAATAGAAGCAAAACCAATAATACCGCCAATATCCTTAAGCTGCTGGGTATTAGTAAAGAAAGACTGGTGTTTAGAAACAGTAGTAGTATATCTGTAGGCAGACATAATGTAAGTCATATCGCCTTTATAGTCACAGATAATAGCCTGTTTGATATTATGAGACTTAATCTGATTATGAAGTTCGTCACTAGGAGGATAAATCGGAATATTTTTATATTCAGAAATCTCTTTTGCGCTTGAATCAATAATTAAAGCCGGATGATATCCAAGATATTTAAGGTTGATCAGTTTATCAATAATAAAATTACCGCCTGCTTTATCGCAATAAATAATTACAGGAACTCCCCACCAGCGGAAGCGTGAAAAATAATGCTTGGCACATTCACGGAAGGCAGGAAGAGCAACTGTACATAAAGGTAAGGCGATTAAGAAAGAAAGGGCAATTGCTTTTCCTGTAGAATCTTCAAAAATCCCCTTAAGAATGTTGTAATCAGTTTTTTTAGTAAGATATACAGTAAGAATGATTGCAAGAAAGCTGAAGAAAGTACAACCAAAATAGTGTCTTATATCCTCTGTTGGAGAATTCATGATTCCTGGATAAAGACCGTTTGAAGCAAAAAGAATTAAGATGAATGGAATATAAACTGAATAATTAATAAAAGATTTTACATTGATGTTCTGCGAATCAAAAATGTTTACAATAAAAAAGCCCAGGCCAATACACAGCAAAAGAACTACTGCATCAACAATAAAAAGAGCTAATCCAGAAAAAAATGAACTAGTATGAGGGTAATTTTTTTTAAAATGTTCAGTAATTTCCATATTTTTTCTATTATAGCACTTAATTTAATAAATGTTCAACATTTCATTCTTACGCATTTACATATTCCTGCAATCAATTTTCTTTATTGTTTCTTCAACAACTTTGGAGAATTCTCTTATAAATCTTTCTTCTGTAAACGATGTTGCATTCTTTATGATATTTGCTTTTACAAAAAGCCCCTTGGAATCCTTTTCCTCAAAATCTTTTATCGCTTCAATAAGACTTTCTGTTTCCTGTTTTTCAAAGAATACACCGGTTTTATTTTCTAAAACAGTTTCTCTGGCACCACCACGGCCAAATGCAATTACAGGCGCACCACAAGCCTGGGCTTCCAGAGGGGTAAGACCAAAATCTTCTTCTGCACAGAAAATCAAAGCCTTACAGCGCTGCAGATGATATTTTACATCTGCATCCGGGGCACGGCCTGTAAAGGTAATATTGTCATAGCCCTGCGCAAGTTTTTTAAGATTTTCATATTCACTACCGCCGCCAATAACAAGGAGTTTGCGTCCCAGCTTTTTGCATGCTTCAATAGCTAAGTCTGCACGTTTGTAAGGAACAAGACGGCTGAAGAAAACATAATAATCTTCTCTTTTTGTAACTGACGGATCTTCTGCAAATCTGGAAACATTTACAGGACTGTAAATAACCTGTGCATCACGATTCCAGAATTTTTTGATTCGACGTGCAATATATTTTGAATTTGCAATGATTGTATCAATTCTTTGTGAGCTTACATAATCCCAGAGACGAATCTGAGGCATCCATTTATCCATGAAAAAGCGTGTAAGTTTACCGGAGCGTTTTTTATAATCAAAATATAAATCCCATGCGTAGCGCATAGGGGAATGAATGTAAGCAATCTGAGGAACGTAAGGTGGCACAATAACACCTTTTGCACAGGAAGAAGAAGAGCAGAGTACAAGGTTGTAGCCACTTAAGTCAAAAGCTTCAAATGCCGATGGCATGAATTTAAGTAATTTAGTATAGATTTTGGTAGCAAGAGGCAGTTTCTGCAGTTTTGAAGTATAAATCTTTGTACCTTCAAAATGCCCGGCCATTTTTTTCTTGTCATAAACAAGAGTATAAATATCTGCCTGAGGATACATTTTTAGCCATAACTCAACAAAAGTTTCTGCTCCACCATAATTTGTAAGCCAGTCATGCACAATTGCTACTTTCATACGCTATTTCCTTTTATTTCAATTCATTTACAAAATCTAACAAAGTATATGATTCAGAAATAAGAACTGATTTTTTACAACCAGCGGCTTCTCCCGCCTCTATATCATTTTTTCCATCACCGGCCATAAAAGACTGTGAAAGGTCTATATTAAAATCTTTTGCTGCCTGCAAGAGAAGACCTGGTTTTGGTTTACGGCAGTCGCAATTGCATTTGTATTCCGGACGTTCTCCTGGAAAGCCCTTATCTGTATGATGAGGACAGAAGTAAAGTCCGTCTATAAATGCTCCTTCTTTACCAAGTT
>SFOB01000044.1 GCA_004554075.1 Treponema sp. | reverse complement strand
GCATAAGTATTTGTAGAATCAATTTCTTTAAAGCATTCAATGTGACAATCAGAAAGTTCGGGGAAGCGGGTAGAAAAAGTTTCAGAAAAAAGTTCCGGGGTAAAAATATCATTGTCGGCCAGAACATAACCGCCGTTAGTTGTGCCTTCAATTGCGGAACCTGCTTCGCGAAGACTGTTAATAGCCTTCCATACTGCGGCCCGGCTCACACCACATTCCGCCGCCAGAACTTCGCCAGACACCGCCTGGCCTTTGGCCTCAATGAGCATTTTCAAAACTTTTTCTTTTGTAGTCATATTCATAGTGATACTATAAAATTGCTTTTTCTTCAATTTGATATTATCTTTAAAATATGAACAAATCGGATTTGAAGAGAAATTACTGGATGTTAGACGGTCGTTTTGCCCGTAAAGGCTACGACTGGTGGTGGCACAATTTTACTGCTGTTAATGAAAAAACTGGCGAAGAATGTACCTTTTTTATTGAATATTTTACCTGTAACCCGGCCCTGGGTGGAAACCAGCCTGTGTGCGGTCAACTTCCGGCAAACCGCGAGCAGGGTAAGAGACCAAGTTATCTTATGGTCAAATGCGGCTGGTGGGGAGAAAATCCGACTCAGCTTCATCGCTTTTATGCCTGGAAGGATGTTGAAATTGGTCAGAATAAAGACGGCTATTTTGTAAAGGCACCCGAGGCTTCTGCCTGCGAAAGGCATCTTACTGGAAATGTAAATATTTCAGAAGCAGATGCTGCAGCTCATCCAGAATGGATGTGTAATTCAGGCTCAATGAGCTGGGATATCAATGTAGATAAAAAGGTTGCCTTTAACGTAGGCTATGGAGCCGGCAGCCTCTTCCGCAAACTTAAAGCATTTGAAATGTACTGGCATGCAGAAGGAATGAAATCGCTTTATTCCGGTACAATAACTGCAAACGGCGAAAAGTATATAATTACTAACGAACGTTCGTTTGGATATGCAGACAAAAACTGGGGTGCGGATTTTACTTCTCCATGGGTATGGCTTTCTTCCTGTGATCTTGTAAGTAAGAAAACAGGCAAGAGACTGGAAGATTCTGTATTTGATATCGGAGGTGGCAGGCCAAAAGCCTTTGGTATTGCATTAAACCGCAAACTTCTCAGCGACTTCTGGTACGAAAGAAAATCCTATGAATTTAACTTTTCAAAGTTCTGGACTCTCTGCCGTACAAAGTTTGACTGCAGGGAAACCGAAGATAAAATCATCTGGTATGTACGTCAGGAAACAACAAAGGCAATTATGGAAACTCAGGTTGAGTGTGACAAAGCAAAAATGCTACTGGTTAATTACGAATCTCCAGACGGAGCAAAACGTCATAACAGACTATGGAACGGCGGTACTGGCACTGGTACAGTAAAGCTCTGGAAAAAGCACTGCCTGAGCAAGCCTGAGCTTCTGGATGAAATTGAAGCTAAACACATAGGCTGTGAATGGGGCGAATACTGCTAATTTGAAAGTATCCTGTTACAGTTTTCTTCAATAAGTTTTTCTAAGGCCGGGCGACTCATTCCGAGAAGTCCGGCTATTTCATTATAAACTCTTTCAATCAAACCTACATCATTTCTATTTCCACCAAGCCAGGGTTCCGAATCAGGATTATCAGTTTCAAGAAGCAGGAGCTCAGGTGGAGTAAAGCGAAGCAGCTTTTGCAGGTGAGGTGAACGTATTGTTTCCACGCCAAAAGTCTGCATGTAATTGCGTCGTATAAACTCGCGGTAAATAACTTCCGGTCCATCATACCAGTGGATTATCGGGCGGGCATGGGGATAGTCGGTCAAAATGTTGCAGATCTCCTGCTCGGCATCTTTAGTATGAATTACACAGGCCTTACCTGTTTTATTACAGTATTCCAAAAACCAGCGGAAAACTTTTTCCTGATTTTCAGGCGAGCTTTTTGACCAGCAGAAGTCCATGCCGATTTCACCGATAATTGGAGATTGGGCGAGGTATTTTTCAAAATGCTGTGTTGTGGCCGAGTCGTCGAGGAGTGGCGCGTTTTCGTCGGCGCGATTCGGGTGAATGCCAAAGGTCGGGATGATGCGGCAGGCGCGGGCGGTGGTTTTGGTGTGTTGTGAGATCGCAATATTTTTCAGGTAACTCTCTTCATCCACCGCGGCGGCCACGATGATACCTGAGAACTCAGCGAGTTGTTTTTCAAGTTCTTCAGATTTATAAAAGTCTAAATGTGTGTGAAAATCTATCAGCATAATAAAAACCTTAAATTTAATTATTCCAATTTTATAGTTTTCAGCATATAGAATTCAAGAAAATAGAAATTCTATATGCCGAAATTTTATAGTCTGAATAGAAAAATGTGTGAATAAGCATATAGATTTTGCAAAATTAACAATTTAGTATGTCAGAAAAGTCTATTTTTTCTTCTTAATTGATTTTCAAGATGCAGTTTTCTTAGATAATCTATAAATCCAGCATATAGAAATAATAAAAATCAAAAATCTATATGCTGGATTTTTATATAATAGCTTTTTTCTAGTTCTATCCAGCATATAGAAAATACAATAATTAAAATTCTATATGCTGAAACCTTATTTTTCAAAAAAAAACTGCCGATTTCTCGACAGTCTTTTTAATTCTGCAGGCACAGCCCGTTTTATAACACTTCTTCGATTGTAGGCTAGGCTAGTCGAAGCGTTTATCTTCGATTCTCTTTGTTTTCTTTTCGCTTCTTGGCAGCTCGCCGATTCCTACAACTTTTACTTCCGGAGTCATGTTGTACTTCTGCTTGAAGTTGTATGCGATTGCGAGGGCTACCTCTGTGCGGTCTGTGCCGCCTTCAACTTCTACAGAGAGGGTCATTTTGTCTTTGCCGTCTACGTGTTCGATGAGGGCGCGGTATTCGCTTGAAGTTCCAGGCACGCCTTTGATTACGTCTTCGATTGTGCTTGGGAAGATGATATTGCCCTTAACTTTTACCATGTCGTCGCTGCGGCCAAGAATCTGTGTTATGCGAGGATACTTTAGTCCAGTTGGATTTGGAGTTGTTACAAAGGCTGCAAGGTCGTGGGTACGGAAGCGGAAGAGAGGTGCGCCTTCTTTAACGAGAGTTGTCAAAGTGATTTCACCAATCTGTCCTTCTGGAACTGGCTTACCTGTCTGTGGGTCAAGGATCTCGATGTAAACGTAATCGTCGAAAATGCTGATTGCATCGTCGCCGACTGCGTTGATTCCGATTCCGGGACCGTAGCATTCTGTAAGACCGTAGATGTCGTAAAGCTCGATTCCAAGAATGCTCTGGATACGGTTGCGCATTTTTTCGCCCCAGCGTTCTGAACCGATTACACCTTTTTTAAGGTGGATTTTATCTTTGAGTCCGCGGGCTTCTACCTGTTCTGCAAGGAGGAGTGCATAAGATGAAGTTGCGCAGATTACTGTTGATTTAAGATCCTGCATCATCTGAAGCTGCTTTTCTGTGTTACCTGGTCCCATTGGAACGGCCATAGCACCAAGGCGTTCACAACCAGCCTGGAAGCCGATACCTGCTGTCCAGAGTCCGTAGCCCGGTGTAATCTGGATGCGGTCTTTGTTTGTGATTCCTGCAAGCTCGTAGCAGCGGGCAAACATGATAGCCCAGTCTTCAACGTCTTTCTTTGTGTATGGAATTACTACAGGAGCACCAGTTGTTCCTGATGATGAGTGAATGCGGACAATTTCTTCTTCCGGAACTGTTGCCAGTCCGAGCGGATATGCATCGCGGAGTTCCTGCTTTGTTACGAAAGGAACGAGATTTTCAAAATCTTCCTGAGTTTTAATATCTTCCGGATTTACGTTAGTAAAACGCTTAGTATAAAAAGGATTTCCAAACTCCTTTACGCGCTTAATCTGTGCGCGGATCTGTTCAAGCTGTTTTTCGGTAAGTTTCATAATGGGCTTTATCCTCCAAAAAGAAAGCCATTAAACAAGTTTGTCAAGGCTTTAAGCGTAGCGTGCCTTGACGAACTTGTATATCACGGCCTTGTTAGTTACTATTTATAGTAACATAATACTACGAGAAAGTGTTACTGTCAATAGAAACTTAAAAGAATTTTAGTTAACGAGCTTGTTTTTGCCGCTCTGCTTACCCTGATAGAGCTTGTCGTCGGCATCTTTTAGAACATTGTCAATATCTTCGCCGTTTGAGAAGGTTGAAAGACCAAAGGTCATGGTAACGTTGAATTTTATATCTTCATATTCAAAGGAATAATTCTGAATTTCTTTGCGGATTTCTTCGAGGAAGGCATGTGGCTCAGGCCTGTCTTTATCCAGCTTGCCGACAAAAAGGAACTCTTCGCCACCCCAGCGGCAGCATAGCACATCTTTTGCAGCCAGCAGGTCGCCTATGGTTTTTAGAACATAGTCACCACAATCGTGGCCGTAGGTATCATTGATTTTTTTAAAATCATCAATATCAGAAATTGAAAGCCAGTAATTATTCTGTTCTTTCTTGAAGGATTCCAGCTGTTCAGAAAGATAATAGCGGTTTGGAAGTCCTGTTAGTTTATCGTGAGAAAGCTGATAGGCCAGTTCCTCTTCCGAAGAGTTTGCAATGATAACCAGAAATTGAATAAAAAAGATATTGATAGAAAAAGTTGTAAAGCCCCATAAAAGAGAAAGCCAGAATTCAGCTCTGGCAGGAAGTTCATAAGGAGCCGGATGATGATTCAGATAGATATAAGAGCCCAGATAAAGGCACATTCCTATCATGCAGATTGGAACCATACGAAAATGCTTCAACTTTAATCTGCGGCCTGTGTATTCAGCATAAAAGGCCAGTACATTCATTCCGATTAAGGTGATTTGAAAGCCGCTGTTCCAGCCAGTGAATATAATTGCCAGAGTCATATGAAGGCCGACTTCCAGATAAATTGAAATAGTACTAAAAAGGAGCCATTCTTTGTAAACGGCAAAAATCATGAATATGTAAAAACAGATGCTGAAAATATTGAATTTGACCATTGGAGTAACGCCGCACTGATAGAAGATACTGATCATAAGGAAATGGATAAGTAAAAAACAAACACACATTCCAAAGGACATGAGCTTGGCACGATTAAAAGTCATATTCATAATAGTATAATTATACCATCAGTATTATATGGGGTCAAAATTTGCAGCAAAAAAAAAGGCTGTCCCATAGGACAACCCATTATATCAACTAAGATTCTTTTTTTCTGTTTTCGAATTCTTCAAGAATCTTGTCTGCGTTTGCAAATTCAACAACAGAAAGATCTTTTTTAAGAACTGCTTTTACCAGTCCGCCTTCAAGCTTTGTAATTAATTTCTTGTAGTCTTCTGGTGAAATATTATCATCCATATAAGATTTAATAGCCTTATCTACACTATTAACAACAAGCTTTTCTTTGTTATTCGTTGCCATTCGAACACTCTCCTTATACTGTTATTTACGGCTATTATTAAATTCTTGTTATATTTATAACTAATAATACATTATAAGGAAAAATCGTTTAAATCAACCACTAAAAAAGTTAATTATAAAAATTATATTTATTTGTACCATTCTACAGCACGAACGTTGAGCTCGTAAAAATCAGGTTTTACAAGCTGTTTTATGGCTGCTTTAAGCTCTTCACCGTCAATAAGGCCGGCGCGGCTTGCAGCTCCAAGCAGTACCATGTTTACAACCTTGCTGCTGCCAAGTTCCTTGCAGGCTTCGTCTGTATCTACAGCCACAACCTTTGCTGCCACTTTTTCAAGGTAGGCAATCATTTCATTTTCGTCAAAGGCTTTTCCACTAAGGCTGGCAGTTACCGGTTGAACAACTTTTTTGTTTACAATTACAGTTCCGCCCTGCTTGAGGTAGGCGATGTTTCGAACGGCCTCTGCAGCCTCAAAAGCGATGAGCACGTCTGCCTGGCCCTGAGGTACCAGCGGTGAAAATACATCGCCGCCGATTCGTACGTGACTTACAACCGAGCCGCCTCTCTGAGCCATTCCGATTGTCTCAGCCGAAAGCACGCGCTCGCCGTTTGCAATTGCTGCCTGTGAAAGTACCTTTGCCGCCAGTACGGTTCCCTGACCGCCCACGCCACAGATGATTATATTTTTTGCCATAATTACTCCTTTAGGAGGGGGAAGTCTCCCCCTCGCTTCAGCCCGCTTCGCGGTCTTACGCTACCCCTTCTCCTAGGGGCTCTGCCCCTAAGACCCCGGGTAATTTCCCGCGAGTTTGCGAAGCATACTCGATAGTGAGCGTTAGCGAACGGCCAACGCCCCCATTACTTTATCGCATCAAGAGGACAGACTTGTCCACAAAGATTACATCCTGTGCATAAAGACTTATCTATCTCAACCAGGTTTTTACCTTTCTCATTCTTAGTAAAACTTACACTAAGTGCCGGACAGCCAAGCTCGTTGATGCACTTGCGGCAGCCGATACACTTGCCTGTGTCTACTGTCAGTGCGTGAGGTTTTTCCCAGCCTACCTTCTGTGCAATTGCTATACAAGGTGCTTTGAAAATGATTGCACTTACGCCAGGAGTTTCGCTTGCTTTCTGAACGGCTTCAACTGCGGCCTTCTGGTCGAATGGGTTTACTGTGATAACCGGCTTTACTCCGACAGCATCCAGGATTTTTTCTATGCTGATTTTCTCAACGATTTCGCCCATCATTGTTACGCCAGTTCCCGGGTGTGGCTGATGGCCAGTCATTGCAGTTGTAGAGTTGTCGAGAATACAGATTGTCTGCTTTGCCTGATTGTATACTGCATTTACAACACCTGTGATTCCGCTTGCAAAGAAGGTTGAGTCACCGATGAAGCTGAAGCAGTAACGGTCCGGCTCGTTGTGGTAAAAGCCCTGGGCCATTGTGATGTCTGCACCCATACAAAGACAGGTGTCTGTCATATCAAGAGGCATTGCGTTACCCAGTGTGTAGCAACCGATGTCTCCGCAGTAAACGGTTTTCTTGCCTTTCATTGCCTGCTTTACGGCGTAGAAGGCACCGCGGTGAGGACAGCCTGCACAAAGCACCGGCGGGCGGACAGGGAGGTCTGGAGCAGGAGTGTCTGCGGTGGTTTCGATACACCCGCTTTGCGGGCACTCAACCACCGTATTTATAATTCCTTTAATTATCTCCACACTCAACTCACCGGCCTCTGGAACGGTGCCATCGAGTTTTCCGCGAATTTGGCAATTTACTCGAGCGTTTCCGGCGATTTTTATCAAATTTTCCTCGATAACAGGGTCTAATTCTTCAAAAACTACGATTTGCTCGTGCGATTTGAGGAATTCTTCTGCTAAAGGCTTTGGGAATGGATACGGTGTTCCAATCTTGAGAACCGGGATATCTTTGAGGCCCAGGAGAGACAGGGCTTCCATGAGGTAGCAGTAAGATATTCCGCCGGCGGCAAAGGCCGGGGTTTTAGGGGCAGAGCCCCTAGGAGAAGGGGTAGCGGAAGACGCGTCAGCGGCTGAAGCGAGGGGAAGGCATTCCCCTACATAATTCCATTTACCTTCAGAAAACTCCTTTGGCAGAATCTTCTCATTTCTTTCAAAAATTCTCTTGTGATTGTTGTACGACGCTCTTGGGAAAATTACCCAGCGCTTGGAATCTTTTTCAAACTGGCCAGGCTGGCGGCAAGGGCCGAGCTCAGGAAAGTCCATGCTTTCGTAGGCGTGATCAACGCGGGTTGTCGGGCGAAGGAGGACCGGAGTGTTATATTTTTCGGAAAGCTCAAAGGCCTCCTGAATCATTTCGTAGGCTTCGAGAGGGGTAGAAGGATCAAAGCAAGGCAGCTTGGAATACTGGGCAAAGTTGCGTGTATCCTGCTCGGTCTGGCTGGAAATAGGGCCCGGGTCGTCGGCAGAAACAATTACCATGCCGCCCTTAACGCCAACGTAGGAAAGGCACATTACAGGGTCGCTGGCAACGTTGAGGCCCACCTGCTTCATTGTGATGAGGGTACGGCTGCCTGCATAAGAGGCACCGGCTGCAACTTCGGCTGCGGCTTTTTCGTTTACGGACCATTCTACGTAGGTTCCGGTTTTGTCTTTATACTTGGAAATAAATTCAATAATTTCGCTGGAAGGGGTTCCGGGGTATCCGGCTACAAGGTTCACGCCTGCTTTTAGCGCACCTAATGCAATAGCCTGGTTTCCCATTATCATTTGCTTACTCATAACAAAAGTATACTGTAATTTGTTGTTTCTATCAATAATAACAACTCTTTGTTGCATTTGTTAACTGAAATGTATAAAAATCAGATTGGCGTGAGCGGAGACAGAAGCGAGCCGCATCTCGAGCTTTTTGGCGCTTAGCCATAAAAAGAATCCGAGGATTTTTGCCTGCAAAAACCGCAGGATTCTTACACAAAAAAGGGAGAGCCAGCGGTTTCGCTTATGGTGCAGCGGAAGCCAATATGATTTTTATATAGTTTTCGACCTTAACAACTATGACACAGAGTTGTATACTGTTGATATGAACATCAGTCAGATTGCTAAAAAAAATAGTGCTAAAAGTTTCATGATTTATCATGAAAATCCGGATATCTTCCATGTAAATACTTTGGAAAATCATTCTTATTTTATTCCTTTTGGGAAAGAGAAGGGGCAGAATCCTTTTGGGGCGAGGGGGAAATCTTCGCGCTTTGAGCTGCTCAATGGCAAGTGGGGCTTCCGTTATTATGACAGCCTGATAGACCTGGAGGATGATTTTGCGGACGGTAAACTTGCCCGCGCTGCTCTGGCTGATAAAAAGAAAATGCCGGTTCCTGCTAACTGGCAGCTGCATGGTTACGACAAGCCTCAGTATACAAACTTTGAATATCCTATTCCTTATAATCCGCCTTTTGTGCCGGATGAAAATCCGGTTGGAATTTATTACCGCACTTATGAATATGCACCGGATGGGCTTGAACGCATCCTTTGTTTTGAAGGTGTGGACAGCTGTCTTTATCTTTATGTAAACGGAAAGTTCTGCGGTTTCTCAGAAGTTTCACATCACACTGCAGAGTTCAATATTACTCCTCTTTTGAAGAAGGGAGAAAACCTGATTACGGTTGCAGTTCTTAAGTGGTGCTTTGGAACCTATCTTGAAGATCAGGATAAAATCAGACTTTCGGGAATCTTCCGCGATGTTTATGTTTTGTCTCGTCCGGAAAAAAGAATTACTGATTATCGTATTAAGACTAATTTGAAAACTAACTACCGTTCGGCAGTTTTGCAGGTAACTGTAGCTGGAGCGGATGCTGACCTTACTTTGATGGCACCTGATGGTGCTGAGATTTTTAAGGGAAGGGCTAAGAAGGGTGCTGCGCTGGAAATTACTGTGGACTCGCCGGTTTTGTGGTCTGCTGAAAATCCTGTTTTATACAAGCTGCTGCTTGAATCTGCAGAGGAGCAGATTGGTGAAGAAGTTGGATTTAGAAAAATCACCAGCGAAAAGGGCGTGTTGAAAATTAACGGTCAGCCAATAAAGTTCCGTGGTGTAAACCGTCACGACTCTTATCCGGACACAGGCTACGTTGCTTCCATTGCTCAGATAGAAAAAGATCTGCAGCTTATGAAGCAGCATAATATCAATGCAATCCGTACTTCACACTATCCTAATGCTCCGGAGTTTTATAAGCTCTGCGACCGTTACGGTTTTTACGTTATCTGCGAGGCAGACCTGGAAATGCACGGAAGTGTTTGCGTAAATAATACGCCTCACTGGGACTGGAGCGATTATTCAGGAATTGCCCTTGCTGCAAGTAACAAACTTTTCTACAAGGGAATTCTGGATAGAGAAAAAATCTGCCTGGCCCGCGACATAAACCGACCAAGTATTGTTATCTGGTCTATGGGTAATGAGAGCGGAAACGGAAGCAATTTTACAGAGGCTGCAAAGTGGGTAAAGTCTTTTGACGATACCCGCCTGCTTCACTACGAAAGTGTTCACAATCAGGGAGACACAAGTGATGCGGTTTATGATTTAGTTTCACGAATGTATCCGAGTGTACAGGACTGGAAAAAAATGTCTGAGGACAAAAAGGAAAAGCGTCCTTTTATTCTCTGCGAATACTGTCATGCAATGGGAAATGGTCCCGGGGATCTGGAAGATTATCACAAGGTATTCCACAGTTCTGAACGTTTCTGCGGAGGCTTTATCTGGGAGTGGTGTGACCATAGTGTAATTATGGGTAAAGCAAAAGACGGCAGCACAAAGTTTGGTTACGGTGGAGACTGGGGCGAAAAACACAACGATGGAAACTTCTGTTGCGACGGACTTGTTTATCCGGATCGCCGCCCTCACACAGGCCTCCTTGAAGCAAAACAGGTTTACAGACCTGTAAGAGTTCGTAAGCTTGATGATGGAAAAAATGCGGCTCCAAACAGTGCCACCTTTGAGTTTACAAATCTTCTTGCCTTTACGGATGCAGCAAGCCTGCTCGACTGTCGTTATGAAGTTATGATAGACGGTGAAGTAGTGAAATCAGCTGATCTGGAGCTTCCGGCAATTCCGGCTCTGGGTAAGAAAAAAATCAGCTTTGCAGGCCTTCCAAAGTTTGAAGGAAAAGACTCATACATCAGATTTATATTTACTTCAAAAGAAGATACCCTCTGGTGTAAAAAAGGCTTTGAAGTTTCTTTTGATCAGGTTCAGCTTTCGGCTCCAGAAGGCGCAGATGAGGAAGCAGAAGTTTTACGTAAAGCTTCCTTCCTGCCGGAACTTCCAGGTCAAAAAATCTGGCAGCCTGGCAAGCGTGATGCAAAAGGCGTTCAGGAAAATGCCCGTGCTGAAATGGATGAGCTCATTAAGTTTGTTCGAGCTGCAGAAAAACATAACGAAAATCAAAACTGGCAGGAAGCTTTCCATGTAAAGCCTGAGAGTACAAAAGTTGCTCTTGGTTCAAAGCTTTCTGTTGAAGCTACAGGTCTCAGATACACAATAACTTCAGGCAATATGACTTATTCCTTCAACAGAAGAAGCGGAGTTTTTGATTCAATCAAAAATGACAAAAAAGAAATTCTCAAAAAGCCTATGGCCTTTAACTTTATGCGCGCTCCTTTAGACAACGACTCGATGAGGGGAGAATGGTTTGGAGCCCACCTGCATGATTACGAAGTAAAGGTTTTTGCTTCCCGCATTGAACCATGTGAGGATGGAAAGTCTGTTCGCATTATAGTTGATCAGGGTTTTGTATGGAGTACACATCAGCCTTTCCTTTACGGAAGTGTAACTTATACAATAGGCAGAGGTCTTTCGGTTGCTTTTGATTTTACCGCAACAAGAAAAATCTTTATGCTTCCAAGAATAGGCCTTAGACTTTTCCTGGATAAGTCTTTTGATAAGGTTGAATACTTTGGCTATGGCCCTACAGAAAGTTATATTGATAAACATCAGGCAACCTGGCTTGGAAAGTTCAAGGCAAAGGTTAGCGACCTTTATGAGCCATATATCCGCCCTCAGGAAAACTCTTCTCATTATGGATGCCGTTATGTAAAACTAACAGGAAGAAAGCTTTCGCTGATCTGCAGTGGAAGTGATCCAAAAACTGGAAAGTGTAAAAATATCAGCTTTAATGCTTCTGAATATACTCAGGAAGAACTTTGGACTAAGCGCCATAACTTTGAACTGGAAAAATCAGGATGTACGGTATTCTGTATTGATTACAAAATGGCTGGTGTAGGTTCTAATTCTTGCGGACCAGCCATGGCTACAAAATATCGTATCCAGCTGCCGGAAGTTAAAGGACAGCTGAATATTGATTTTGTAGAATAGCTTTTATTTTATAAGATATTCGATTGTGAGGCAGGCAGCGGCGCGAGTCAAAGCCTGCTTTTCTTTTTCTATCTGAGCGTTGCAGCGTTCAATTTTTGCAGAAAGAACATCTGTTTCAGATCCGTAGCCTGATTCATATATCTGCTCTTTCTGTGAAATCTTTGCGGCAGCAGATTCTATTTTAAGTTCCTGATATTCAATTTTCATTTTGCAAACCTGAGCCGCATTCCACTGAGAATTAAAAGTCTTGCTGATTGTAGAGCGGGCATTAGCTTTGTTTATTTGAGCAGTTTCGGATTCGCTGACCTTTCTTGAAACATCACGAACTTTTTTTCCGCCATCCCAGATAGTTGCTTTTAAACCAATGGAAATGTTCAGAGAATAATCATCCTTACGGCGCCAGTTTGGTTCAAAGAGAGGAAAGCGGGAACCTGAATATCCGCCGCTCATCTGCAGGGCAAGATCCGGCTTCCAGTTTTCATAGCCGCGGGCAATTTTTTCTGCAGTCTGGCTTACTCCTTCCAGCTGGGTAAGAATTTTAATTGAAGACTGATTTCCCGAAAGTGCCTGACTTTCCAGTTCAGAAGGATCTTTTTCCATGAGGCTTGTAAAGCTTTTTTCGAGATCTGCAACAAAATCAAAATTGATATCATCAAGAGAAAGAAGTTCAATTCCGCTTGTGCGTTTTAATTCCAGAAGCTGGTCGTTGATCTGTTCAAGAAGATCCTGCTTTGCAATCTCAAGTTCCTTAGCCTGAATCTTTGCATCAACTACATCCTGATGAAGAAGCATTCCAACCTTTTCTGCATTTTCACTAACTTCAACCATGCGGTCAGTATAGGTTTCTTCTTCATCAATTATTTCAAGGATTTTATTCAGATAATAAAGGCTGATGAGTCGGGTCTTTAATTCTGTTTCCAGCTGAGCTGTCTGCTGGGTAATCTGAGAGAGTTTGATTTCTGAAATCTGTTTATAGAGTTTAATGGCGTTTGTGATTTTACCCCAGGTGAAAACCGGCTGAGTTAATGTGAGCTCAAAATTGTATAAGGTATTTTCCATGCCGTCGTAAATCTTGATTCTCTGGCCGCTGTTTCGGGGCTTTACTCCGTTCCACTGAATGGCATTTATGATATCATCAGTATTGATATACATGGCACCAAGGGGAGGATTAAGCATATAAGTTCCGCTTGCCTGAAGATCTACTGTAGGGCCCAGAGACCACCAGGCATCTTTTACATCTAAAAGGCTGCGCTTATATTCTTCCTGCAGCTTAAGCAGTTCCGGATGATTCATCTGGGTTGCAGAGAGGAGATCTTCCAGATTATACAGATTAGTTACAGGAGTCTCTGCTTCTGCCTCAACTTCTGCTTCCTGACTCCACAGGCCGGCTGCGATAATTGAGAAAATCACAAATGTAAAAAATAGTCTTTTTACTTTCATTCGTGGGTCCTGTTTTACAAATTAAAACTGTAGTTTCCTGTATCACTACGAAGCTGCTTTATGATACCAGTATCTGTTCCATCAACAAAAAACTTTACTTCGATAGTTGTGTATTTATCTGTGTAAGCTGTGTCATTTATGTATGCATTGTTTCCAAGGCCATTGAAATGTCCATGTGTCTGAGAACTGCTGGTTCCGATTGTCTGGGCATAGGTAGAAGTTTCTCCGCAATCAATTGTGAAATTACCGCTGGAGTCTTTTGCCATCATTTTAATAATTTTGCCGTCACTTGAAGCATCTGTGCTTGAACCATAAGTTCCACTCACAGAAGGAATACGGATTCTTGTTGCCTTTCCATAAAGCGAAATATCGTAACGTAAATTTCTGATGGTTTTCTTGATGGCAAAATCATCAGCTAAGAACGCATAATCCTGAGCAGCGTTGTCGGCATTTGCACAGGCTTTCCAGGTAATTTCATCTGCACTCTGAGAGTAGCGGATTGTGATTTCCGGAGTAATTTCGATGCCGCGGGCCTTATCTTCTGCATTTTTCCAGCGAGGGTAGCTGATGTTGATTATTCCGTTGCCGGCAATAGTCTGCTCGTAAACTTTTGGAGAGGCAGTTATTGTATCAGTGTTTTGAGGAACAGAAATGCTTACAAGAACATTTTGTGAAGTTGCAGCAGAAGTAGCAACATCATAAATGCTGATATTCAGCGCAGTAGTTTTTCTTATGGAAGTAAGCTCTGCATAAACAGTGTCGCTGGTACTGTCTGATGTAATACCGGTCTGGCCTTTTGTAAGGCCGTAGTTTTCGTGATAGTAGAGAAGGTAGATTGTAGTAAAATCTGCATCCTTTCCAAAGTCCGGGCTTGTTTCTTTCCATACGATATTTGAAATTACAAAGCTTCCGCTTGCATCGGTTGTAGTATGACCATAATAAGTGTTGGAAGGTGCAAAGACACTTCCTTCCTGCCAGCGGTTAAAATCATAATCTCTGGCACCACAATCGGTATAGGCGTAAATATCAACATTAGCAATTCCGCTTTTAGGATTAGAGGTGCTTTCGGCGTCTACAATCAATCCGCCTGTTCCTCCGCTAAAAACGGAATAGCAGCCGGTAAATAAAAGGCCTGCAGTAAGGACTAAGATAGCTGAAAGTGATTTGAAAGTTCTTTTAATCATGTTTACCTCGCTTTTGTTTTGCTTCACTCATATAATAAATTACTGGAATTAAAATCAATGTAATAAGGGTAGATGTAAAAAGTCCGCCCGCAATTGCCTGGCCCATGGAAGCGTAAAGCTCTGAGCCTTCTCCCTTTGCTACTGCCATTGGAATGTCACCAAGAAGAGTAGTAAGGGTTGTAATTAAAATCGGTTTGATTCGGCTGGCAGCCCCGTCAAGAACAGAAGTTTTTAAGAGCTCATCTTCCTCTTCTGCTGTAAGTGTAATCTGCCATTCACCGTCTTTGTCCTGTGTACCCTTGGTTCTGGCAAGAACCATGCGGCGCTGCTTTCTAAGCTGATTAATATAATCAATAAGAATAATACCATTGTTAACAACAACACCGGCCAGGGAAATAAGACCCAGCAGCGAAAGAAGATTCAGGGTAGAACCAAAAATCAAAAGGCCGCCTACAACACCAATAAAACAGAATGGAATTGTTACCATAATCAAAAGCGGCTGGCGGAACTTTTCAAACTGAATAACCATAACTGTGTAAACCAGGAAGACTGCAATCAGAAGGGCAGAAATCATTGGTGTAATCATGTCGCCGATAAGGGCCATAATTCCGCCGGCCTTAGAATGAACTCCGTTTGGAAGCGGATTCTCTGCAATAAACTGATTTACGCGCTGTGAGACGCCGCTTGTATCTTCGCCAACCAGAGAAGCTGTAATTGTAATTTTCTTTGCTCGGTTAGAATGGTTGATCTGCGAAATTGATTTTTCAACTCTGATATCAGAAAGGTTTGCAAAAGAAACATCCTGACCATTCTGAGTAACAATATGAAGATTTGAAATAGTATCAGTTGTGATATTCTGGTCTGTAATGTTCGAAGTAATTTTTAGGTCGTAGCGGCGGCCGCTTTCAAGATCCTTGTAACGTCCGCAATCAACTCCCTGAAAAAGAATTGCCGAAGTAAGGCCTGCTTCGTAACTTGTGATTCCAAGAGAACTCAGATATTCCTGGCTCATATCAATAATCATAGAGCTTGTATCAAAATCAGTATCGAGTTTTGCGGTAACAACTTCCGGATCATTTTCCAGGTGAGCTTTGATTTTTGAAGCAGTTTCATAGAGAACATCAAGGTCTTCTGAAATCAGGGTAATACCGTAACCACCACCATCAGAAACATAACCAACAAGTTTATCGAAACCACCGTTCTGAACAGAAACCTTTGAGTCTGGTAAAACGGCTGCCCAGATTTCCTGTATCTGCAGCATTATTTCATGGACATTTCTTTTACGTTTTGAAACCGGAACAAGCACAACATGAGTAGATGCATAATGAGGAGTAGATACTCCTGCAAAGTTAGAAGAGTCGCCCTGTCCTTCGTACATAACTATGTTATCAATCTCTGGAACATATTTATACAAAAGCTCCTGAGCAACCTGCATTTTTTCATGGGTCTGTTCTTTTTCTGTGCCCATTGGAAATTCAGTTGTAATATAAAAGTCACCCGAGTCTGTTGAAGGAATAAAAGTGATTCCAAGACGCAGAGCAATGAATCCTGAGAAAATCAAAAGTGAGACTGCAACAAGAACAACAAAGCCTCTGTTCTTCAGCGAAAGGTCGAGAACCTTTCTATAGCCTCTTTCAATCTTAGACATTATCTGATCAAACTTTCTTGGGCGGCCGCGAACCTTTGGTCCCTTATCAGAAAGGAACTGCTTTAAGAGATAAGGCACGATTACAACGGCAACAAGGAAGGAAGAAAAAATTGCAAGAATGATTGTAACTGCAACGGCATGAAGAACGCTTCCTATAAGACCGCCAAGCAGGGCAATCGGAATGAATACAACAATGGTAGTGGCAGCACTGGCAAGAATAGAAGAAGAAACTTCATCCCAGCCCTTGTAAATACTCTGGTTTACTGTGTATTCAAGTTCACCTGTTTCCGGGTCTCGTCTTTTATAGTAGCGGAAAACCTGATCCAGCATAACCGTTGAACCGTCTACAACCATACCAAGCGAAATTACCAGACCTGAAAGAGTCATGAGGTTTAGGGAGATATCCAGAATACGAAGGCCAATCAAACTGAACAAAATACAAAGCGGAATAGAAAGACTGATTGTAAGGGTTGCCCGCCAGTCTGCCATAAAAAGCAGAATGATAAGAACGGCAAAAACAATTCCGAGAATACCACTTTGAATAACTGCCTTTAGAGAAGCTTTTACCTGACGGCTGTCATCACTGATGATATGGAACTGAACGGCACCGTTTGTATTTTTTTCACATTCAGCAATTGCCTTCTTAACTTTTTTGATGATTTTGGTTGTATCTCCGTCTAGACGTTTTGTTACATTTACAATTGTGAGAGGGTTACGACCGTCTGATACAGTAACATTTTTTTTCGGGTAGGAAAGACTAACATCGGCAACGTCACTCAGGCGAATAATTGTAGAACCGTCTTTTACTCCCACAGGAAGATTTTTAATATCATCCAGAGAATTAAAGCCACCGGCATAACGTACCTGAATGGCGCGGTCCTGATAGCTTGCATTTCCAAGCGGAAGGTTTACGTTACCGTAATTCAAAACCTGATAAATTGTAGAAACTGCAATGCCTTTTGAGGTAAGGGAATCTACATCAATTTTAATATTTACTGCGAGTTCAATTCCACCATCAATTGAAACCTGAGAAACTCCGTCTATCTGAGTAAGGAGAGGAGTGAGTTCATCCTGAAGGTACTGGGTAAGGCGCGCTGTGTCCTGGCCGGCACTAACAGAAAAGGTGATGATAGGCATCATGGACATTCCGCCTACCAGAGCTCTTGGTTCTCCAGAAATTCCGGAAGGCAGTTTGCTTACGAGTTCGGAAATGCGGTTACGAAGTTCGGTGAGCTGGTCGTAAGGATCGTAGCCGTCTGCATAGGTAATCAAAATCCAGCTGAGGGAATTTGAAGAAGTAGAGTCAATTGCCTTAAAGTGGGGCAGGGTTACAAAAGAATCTTCCAGTACTTTTGTAATATCATTTTCAACGTCTTCTGCGCTGGCACCCGGATACACTGTATAAACGATTGCCTGAGGCATGGAAATATCTTCCATGAATTCTGTGCGCATTCCGGTGAGCGAATAAAAACCGAAGGCAACAAGTACCAGGAGAATCATTGTGATAATGGCAGGATGTTTTACGGAAAACTCAGATACCTTCATAGTCCTATTCCTCAGCTCCTGTTCTTGCCTGACTTTTTGCTTCTTTCAGGGCTTCTTCAAAAATGCGAACCTTCTGACCATCAAAAATAAAATTCTGGCCATCCATTACAATGTAGGAATTGCTGTATTCTTCCGGAACAATAAAGTTTTTATCATCTACAGGAAAATCGCTCTGCTCTACAAATTTTACTGTTTCAGTGTTTTCGTCATAAATATAGAAGGAACCGTCCATTTTCTGAGCTTTTAAACTGATTAATGGAACATTCTCGTAAGTTTTATAGGCAACCTGGACCTTTACATACATACCAGGTCTAAAGCGGTCTCCCGGTTCATCAAGCTGGCAGACAACTACAAAGTTTTTGCTCTGTGGAGAAACGTAAGGTGCAATGTTTTCTATTGTTGCCGTAGTTACTGCATCTTCATACATATTCTTTTCAGCAGGTCGGGTTACTGTAACTGCCAGGGACTCTCGTTCAAGCGTAAATAAATCAAAATATTTTTCAGGAACTTTAAGCCTTACAACCTGATTGGAAAGATCTGCAAGAACTGCTACAGGCTGGCTTTGGTTTCCAATTCCACCTACAGCCTGGTCTGCAATCAGAATTGTTCCGTCAACAGGGGCGCGGACTTCTGTATAATCCATCTGAAGTTTTGCAAGATCGTACTGGGCTTTAGAGGCATCTGCCTGGGCTTTTGCCGAATCATAATTCTGCTGGGTTGTAGAGCCGGCCTTATAAAGTTTTTCAATTCTTTCAAAGGTGCTCTGGGTTGCAAAGTAAGCGGCCTGGGCCTGAAGCATCTGCTGCTTAAAAGGGGCATCATCTATTTTTGCAAGAAGGGTATCTTTTTCTACAAAGTCTCCGGCGCGGGCAGGATAATCTATAATTGTTCCGGAAACAAAAGGCACAACAGGAATCATTGCGTTTGCTTCAACGTAGCCGGAAATTGTAACTGCCTCAACAAGTTTTCCCCGCTGGGGTTTTTCAATTACAACAGCAGGAATTGTATCCGGCTTTTCTGCAACAGGCTTTTTACGAGTAACTAAAATTATTAATAACACAAAAGCAAGTACAACTACGCCGAAGATTGAATATCTGAAAATCTTACCTCTACTCATGTCAGCCATCCCTTATAAAAACTTTAAAAAAACGAAGATTTTGTTAGTTTGGAATTTAATAGAATGTTATTAGAAAAACAATAGACAAATTTTACCGAATGTCTAATAATGGATTTATGAACGAAAATCCGTCAGAAACAAAAATTCTCATGGCAGAGACTCTCAAAAAAATGATAAAGGACAGGCCTTTTTCAAAAATCACTGTTCAGGATATTGTTGGGGCCTGTAACATAAACCGTAATACTTTTTATTATCATTTTGAGAATACTTACGATCTGCTCTCCTTTACTTATTCCCGGGAGGTACAGAATATTCTAGATTCTTTCCACCAGTCAAAAGCGCCACTGCCTCAGGCTATGGATTTTGTTCTTGATTATATTGATAAGAATATTTCGCTCTGCAACTGTGCTTACGAATCTCTTGGTGAGCAGCAGCTTAAAATTATTTTTGAAAAAGATCTGATGATATTTGTAAGGGCAACAATTGAT
>SFOB01000136.1 GCA_004554075.1 Treponema sp. | reverse complement strand
TTAAAAGAACGGCAAGACCATATACAATTACGACGATAAGAAGCGATTTGAGCATCTGAACGCCGTTTGTTTTTGGGATAAAATCATATGCTTTAAACAGAATGAATGTCATTACGGCAATGTCTAAGAAAGGACGAATGAATTCATAAAGGTATAAAATTCTGTCAAACCCGAGCATAAAAATTCCTGAATATGTCATGCTGAACTTGTTTCAGCATCTTGTTAGAGATCCCGAAACAAGTTCGGGATGACACTAAAGATTATACTACATTATCGGAGATTTTTCATCACATTTAACGTGTCAATTGCAGAAGAAACATCGTGAACGCGGATAATTTTTGCTCCCTTCTGAACGGAAATAAGATCTGCGGCTAAAGTTCCGGCAAGGCGTTCTTCTGTAGCTCGTCCGGTCATATCGCCAATACAGCGCTTACGTGAAAGTGCCATAAGAACAGGATAACGGCCGCCGCACAAGGCAAGGGGCTCTTTAATAAGCTGAATATTCTGTTCCAGAGATTTTCCAAAACCAATTCCAGGGTCCAGAATTATTTTTTCAGAAGCAACTCCGTTTGAAATACAGAAGATTGTTCTCTGTCCAAGAAAATCAGAAACCTCTTCCACATCAGCAGGGCCAGTATGCATTAAAATTACAGAAGCACCGGTTTTAGCAAGATATTCAGCAGCTAACCAGGAAGGCTCGCTCTTAGTTGCTGCAGTTCCATCTTCGTTAAATTTATCTGCTCCGCTTAGGGCAGTAACATCATTCCATATATCAGCACCACCGGCAAAGGCAGTCTTAAAAACCTTAAGTTTATTTGTATCAATTGAAATTGGGATAGAAGAAACTTTTCTTACTGCTTCAATAACCGGCATAATGCGGCCGATTTCTTCTTCTGCAGAAACCGGAGTATAGCCTGGTCTGGTTGATTCACCACCAATGTCCAGGATATCAGCGCCCTCGTCAATCAGCTTAAGGGCCCTGTCAATTCCGCCCCGACTTTCTGCATAAAAGGAATCCGGAGTTACATTTACAATGCCCATTACAAAGGCATCTCTTTCTGTTACGGCCTGCTTTAAGCCAAATTTCATTTGCAGCATTCTTTAACCGCCTTTTTGATATGAGAAGGAGAAAGTCCTGCCATTTCCAGTACTTCTTCGCGGATTCCATGATTATAGAAGGTATCTCCAAATCCAAGAACTCTGGTATTCTTCATTCCCTTTTCGGCCAGAAGGCCTGAAAGATATTCTCCCATACCTCCAATAATAACACCATCTTCTACAAAAACAACCCCTTTATAATTGGAAGCAAGTTCTGTGAAATAAGTTTCATCAAAAGGCTTAATAAATCTTAAAAGATAAATATCTGCATAGCCGCCATCAAGTAAAACAGAACGCACAGCCTTCTGAACCTCACTGTACATTCCGCCGGTTGCAACTATAAGTATTTTGTTTTTCTTATTTTCAAGCTCTTTTTCGCTGATATTCTCAATTACAAATTCTGTGCAAGGTATAAAGATTCCTCTTCCAAGTTCTACAGGGCTGCTCATCTGAGGAACTTCTGTTGGACAGGTAAGTTTTGGATATCTGATTACAACACTTGTTCCCTTTTCTACTGCCCATTCAAAACAGAGGCGCAAATCTGCCGCACTGCATACTGTTATAAGTTCAAGTTCCGGAATCGGGCGGAAAAGCGCAATATCATAAATTCCCTGATGTGTTACTCCATCAGAAGGAACAGCACCTGCTCTGTCCAGCATAAAAACTGCATGAGATTTTTGCAGGGCAACATCATGAATCATCTGATCTACAGAACGCTGAATAAAGGTTGAATAAATGCAGACAACAGGAACCTTACCACCCTTACTTAGGCCGCCCGCAAAAGTAACTGCATGCTCTTCTGCAATTCCAACGTCAAAAAAACGCTCCGGGAATTTATGAGAGAAAGCTGAAAGGCCGGTTCCCTTGGCCATAGCGGCTGTAATGGCAACTATGTCTTTATTTTTTTCACCCTCTTCTACTATCAGATTAGAGAAGGCTTCTGTAAAGCTCTGGGTATCAAATTTTTCTACTGTACCATCGCTGATCTGGAAAGGACCAATTCCATGGAAAAGTTCAGGATTATTTTCTGCAGGACTGTAGCCCTTTCCTTTTTTTGTTACTACATGAACAACAACTGGTCTGTGCAGGTGGCTTACCCTGCGCAGCTGTTTTTCCAGAGCAGCTTCATTGTGGCCGTCCAAAGGTCCTACGTATTCAAAGCCTAAATCAACAAAAAGATTATTTGTAAGAAGAAGACCTTTTACGGCACGCTTAATACGGAAAATTAATTTTTCAAGCGGGCGGCCAAGGTATGGAATTTTATCAATTGCTTTATCCACACGATATCGGAAAGTCTGGTAACCGGCAGTCATGGTAAGGCGGCTGAGATAGCGGGAAACTGAACCGGTGTTATGATCAATTGACATCTGGTTATCGTTTAGAATAACTATAAGATTTTTGCAGAGCTGACCTGCATGAGAAAGACCTTCAAAAGCCATTCCGCCGGTAAGAGCTCCGTCGCCAATGACAGCAATTACTTTACCCTTGTCGCCATTGAGTTCACGGGCAGTAAGAAGTCCAAGGGCAGATGAAATTGAAGTTGATGAATGTCCGTTTATAAAATAGTCGTGTAGGCTTTCGTTTTTATTTGTAAAACCAGAAAGTCCGCCTGCCTTACGCAAGGTTGGAAATTCTTCATAACGGCCGGTAAGAAGTTTATGGGTATAACACTGATGGCTTACATCCCAGACAATAGCATCATTTGGACTGTTGAAAACTCTGTGAAGTGCAATTGTAAGTTCTACAACACCAAGATTACTTGCAAGGTGGCCGCCGTTTTTTCCAACAACGTTTATTATAGTTGTGCGGATTTCCTGGGCCAGCTGCTTTAGTTCTTTTTGAGAAAGTTTTTTGATGTCTTCCGGCGAATGTATTTTAGAAAGTAAAATTTTGACAACCTCGAAAAGGTGGTTTCGAAAATCCCTCCGACTCCGCTCAGGGACCGTCCAACAACCGCAGTGTAAAAAAAAGACCGCGTATAACGCGGTCTTTCAACACATAGTCTCGACCTAAAAACTACTTGCTCTTATGTCGATTACGTCTAAGCATCTTCTTTCGCTTATGTGTCGCCATCTTCTGGCGCTTTCTTTTCTTTCCACAAGGCACGATGGCACTCCTTAAAACTTATATAAGTTTTTACATTATGCAGAAAACCAGCATTGATGTCAATAGCAAGTCCGCAGTATTTTTTAATTATGGGAATGGAATATAATACTTTTGAGAATTATTAGGCACAACATTCCAGCTTGAACCGTCTGTTGTGAAAGTTAAATCCCATAAATCTGTATTTTCCATATAATCTCCATCAACAGCACTGGTAGAATAAAAGAAACCAAAGTCACCGTATTCGTTACTACAATCAGTAAAATCCAGATCTTGTACATAAATTGAAGTAGGAGTTGTACTTGTTGCTGATTCAAAACGTTTTCCTGTGATTTCTATAGAATTGTGAGAATTCGCTGAGAATTGAATGGCAACATAGGCACCATCATTTGCCTTTATTAAGATAATAGGACTTTCATACCCACTAGTATAATTATTATAATAAACTACTCCATTATCTACCGTGCTTACCATGTCATCTTCAAAATAAGCAATAAAAGCCCCGCTTGTTATTGCAGCCATTGTCAGATTATTTACCGCAAGAATACCATAATATGTACCTAAAACATTTTGATTTTCTATTTTATAAGTCGATCCATCTGTTAAAGAGAATTTTGAAAGCATTGAAGAGAATGTATCTGAATTACAATTTATTCCTTTCTCAAAGACTTTTGTACCAAGAAACAATGTTTCAGGAGTAATTACACCTATTTTTCCAGTATGGGTTAATTCACTATCAATTTTAATTGTTTTACTGGATTTTATATAAATATCATTTTTTCCAACTCCATTACTTCCATTAACTCCGTAAGGAATATATGAATTACCGCTTATAGTAAATGACTTATCTATATAAATTGCACCACCTTGAATTATGTCGCTGTTAGTTGAATCAACTAAGTTATTCGAGATTTCGCCACCTGTCATTGTAAAGCTTGCAGCATTTTCCCAGAGTGTTACACCTGCTCCACGGCCCACATTTCTGTCTGCGGCTTTTACCGTATTGTTACAGATTTTTCCGCCGCTCATATTCATTGAGCTTAAATTGTTAATCCAGACTCCGGCTGCACTGGCATCGGTAATTCCATTTATTTCACCGTAAGAGATTTCGCCGCCAGACATTTCCATAACAGAGCTATTGTCTAGCATTACATTAGCAGCAATATCAGTAGCCTTATTTTTAGTGATTTTACCGGATTTTACAGTAAGTTTTGAATAACTGACAAATACACCGGCTCCTCGAAGGCTATATCCTAAATCGTGTTCAGAAATTTCTCCGCCTTCAAGAATAAGCTCGGCAGAATTATCAGAATATGAAGCAGAACCAATATATATTCCAGCACCGCCATATTCATTACCATTGGTAGTAGTAATTGTATTTTTAGAAACAGTTGAACCGGTTTTCATTGTGAGTTTGGAATTATTTCCATACAGATAAATTCCGCCACCTTTATAGTAAGCTGTATTTTCTGTAATTAATACTCCATTCTCCAGAACTACATCTGCACCATTACTGATATATAAGCCACCACCATATGAAGCAGAACCATTTGTTATCTTAAGGTTTTTAAGTGTAATGGATATAGCTTTTTCTATTCTTAAAATACTGCCAGATGAATTTCCTTTTAATATATCTACATCAGAACCAGACACACCTTCAATTGAAATTGAATCTGCACTTACAGAACTGCCTATTGTTGAAGAGCCAGTTACTGTACCGCAAACTTTTATTGTGTAAGCAGTTGTACTTGAGATGCAAACTGCAATTGCATCATTCAAGCTTGTATAAGGCTTTGTGATTGAACCATCTGCTGTATAAGATGCCGGTACTGTTATATCTGATTCATAAGGTCCAACATTGTCACTACCCTTTACCCATAATTTAACAAAATCTCTGCTG
>SFOB01000043.1 GCA_004554075.1 Treponema sp. | reverse complement strand
GTCGTCAAAGATATAAAATTTGAAAATGGTGAGTTGAAGGAAGCTGCTTAAAACTTATGCCGATTCAAACTTCAATCCACAACAATTGACAATTTCTCCAAAACCATCCGCATTTTCCATACTTGTTCTTAACTGATGGATATATGTATATAGACCTCTATGTGCAATTTTTGTAACTTCAAGATCCTTGTGTTTTTCAGCCTGATAAACGGTAAAGCAGTTTCGTCCTTTGCTCTTGCCGTAATAAAGCATTTTATCTATGAGGGTAAATAAATCAGCATAATTGTCTGCATCTTCCGGATAACTTGCAGCTCCAACCGTAGCTGTAATAAATGAACCTCCGTTTCCAAAATCCATAGTAAAGCGGAGTGCCAGCGAATTGGTATAGAGTTTTTCAAAGAAAGAGATTTTATCATCTGTTTGGATATGCTCCAGATCTATCATCAAAAGCTCATCACCACCAAATCGTCCTACAATTCCAAAACCATCAACAAATTCTGCAAGGCGTTTTGAAACTGTTGTTAAAACCTTATCACCTGCGGTGTGCCCAAGACTGTCATTAATAAACTTAAAGTTATCAAGGTCAATCATTGCAAAGGTAAAAGGAATATGTTCTGCGATAAGAGAGCGGACAAATCTTACTGAATAAGCACGAGAGATAACGCCGGTAAGCGGATCCAGCATTTCGTTAAGACTGACTTCATCCATCAGTTTGTCGAAGAAAGTGTATTTTCTAAGTTTTTCTATTGTATAAATTGTCTGATTATGATCGAGTCCCTGTCCTCGTCGTAATACATCGGTAATATCAGAAAAGCTTCCTACAAGGCCAACGATTTCACCATCCTTGTACAAAGGTTGTTTAGATGCAACAATGTCGCGCTCCTCGCCGCGGACAAAACATTTGCCCTGCACTTTATAAGTGCTTTTTCCTGAAAGAACTGCAAGCTCATCCTGCTTAAAAGGTTCCGGATCGGAATGCCAACCCATGTCCTCGTCATTTTTTCCGATTAAAACGTCAGCGGATTCAAAACCGTAGAAGTCGAGAAAAGCCTGATTTACACCGACAAAGCGTCTGTCCTTATCTTTCCAAAATACACAGTCTTGCGCAGAGTTGATGATGCTGTTAAATAAGTCAGCGGTCATGTCCATAAAATATTACCGTCAAAATAATTTTATAATAGTTTGTTATATTTCTCAACTAGCTAAATAGAAGTTATTTTTTTCTCAGAACAGTAATTGCCGCATAGTGTTTTATTTCAAACTGTTCGGGAGCAATCTGGTCGAGCAATTTTCTGTGTTCTGCGTCCCAGCTTGCAAGTTCTTCTCCGGAGAGAGAGGCCCCTACTCCACGGCAGGCCTTCATTCTTCCGTGCCAGGTCTCTTTCGTAAATGGAACCATGACATCATATTCTTCGTGCTCTACCATTTCAAAATTATTGTAAGCTACCTCCGGCACCCAGTTAGGTCGTCTTGTCTGCCCTGCTCCCGACCACTTTGGACTATACTTGAGAACGAGTTTTTCACTCTCCCCTGCAATCTTATCTTCAAAAGGAAGCCATGCCATATAGAGAATTACCAGCTTACCGTTGGGCTTAAGGAGTTCTGCAAGCTTTGGCATTACACGCTCATGGTCAAAATACCAGAAGCACTGGCAGGCAGTAATTACATCAAAGCTTTCTTTCGGAAAATCTAGCTTTTCAGTAGGTACGGCAAGAAAATCAATTTTCATTCCGCCTTTATCTGCCATACGTTTTGCCTGTTCAATCTGTTCAGGAGAAATATCAGTCCCTGTCCAGCGGGCTCCGTATTTGTACATATTGCGAGGCACAACACCGGTACCGGTTCCCAGGTCCAGAACAGACTGCCCTTCTATACAAAGACCTCTGTCTACAATTTTCTTGTAAAATATTTCCGGATAGATATCGCGGTATTTTGCGTAATCTTTTGAAGTACGGCCCCAGTCAAAGGCCTTGCCGTCGTCAATTCTACTGTCTTTGATTTCCATTTTTTTTCTCCCTTATAATTTGTACTGCATGAAGTTTCCGTTGTGCATAAAACCGTAGGCGGTATAGAGTTTTACTCCCATATCTGAGGCTGTAATCTGAACTGCACCACAACCATAAGCTTGGGCTTCTTCCACTACTCTGTGCAGCAATTCTTTTGCAATGCCGCGGCGACGATAGTTTGGATTAGTGAACATGCTGGAAAGAAGTCCGATTCTTCCAGAGGGGCAGCCAAAGTAAGGAGGCTTTTCTACAAAGGACATTCCGCTGGTGCCAATTATTTTTTCGCCATCCAGGGCCAGCCAGGAAACAAAAGTTCCGTCTGCAAGATGGCGGTGGTAATAATCTTTAAGGTCTGGAACAAGATCAAATTCTTCTGTGGCGCCCTCTTCGCGCAACTGGGTGATGCGCATCTGGATGAAAGTGTCCAGGTCGGATTCAGTTAGTTTTCTGTAGGTTATTTCGTTGTCTGTCATATATTTGATCTCCTAAAACAGCTCATCCAGCAGTATGTAATATCTGATTTTTTCGTGATTTGGCTCTATTCCAAGCTCTTCAAGAAGAAGGTCTGGATTTACGTTAGGGTAGATTTTACCGCCGAAAGTGCCATCAACATTGTGCCTGAGACTGCGATAACAAAGAGCAATGTCGCGCCATTTGTCACCGATTCCTGCAGCCCCCAGATCTATAAAGCCGCTTACCTGATTGTCTTTAAGAAAAATATTTGGAAGACAGAAATCTCCGTGAGAAAGAACCGGCTCATATTCCGGTTTGTGAGTTTGCAGCCAGGCAAGCAGTGCCTGGGGATTTTCAAAACCGCCTTCGCCAAAAGTATCCGGTTCTGCATTATTTATATCAACAAGATTATTTTCTACACGATACTTTGCTTCTTCAAATTCATTATCGATTGAGCGCTCACGAGGGCATCCGGCAAGGTCTACGCTCCAGAGCATTTTAAAAGCCTGGGCAAGAAGCCTGCAGAGCTCACGCGGATGCTCCAGATAGTATTCATCGCAGGACATTTTTCCGGAAATGCGGCTCATCAAAAGATATTGAAAATTGTTGTCGGCTTCATAGCAAATAACTTTTGGGACCGAAAGTTTTCCTTCGAGCCAGCGTATAACCTGAACAGAAGTTTCATTATGTTCTCGGATGAGTTTATTACGGGCATCTACAATCTTCAAAACACAATCGTCAAAAACAAATACGCCGGAGCCAGACTTACCAAAAGAATCAACCATGTATGGCTTGCCGTTGATTAGGTTTTTAATCGAAGACGGGAGATTGTTTATTTCTAAAGTATCCATTTGTTTTTTCCCTGCTGCTTCAGTTTGTCTTTAATTCGATTCATTGCTTCAACATGCATAATCCAGTGGCGGGAAAATGGCATTTGAATTAAGCCTTTAAGATTTTTTCCACACCAGAAATCGATAAGCCAGACAGAGCTTTCGTCGAGACTTACGCAATTGCTTGCAGCAAGGCGCGCTTTGTCTTCGTCGGTGAACTTCTTTTTTAGATCCGTATATTTTAGATTTTTTAAAAGTTCATTTGTTGAATCCATCACAGCTTTGCAATAATCATAAGTTGCTTTGATATCAAGCTGTTCTGAAAAATCAAATAGCTTATCTGCGCAGAGTTCGTTTCCTGTTGTGATGATTTTTGCTTTTGTTTTTTTCAGACAGTCATCAGTAAAGAGAAGCTGATTATTCTTCAAAATCAAAGTGTGCGCAACAATATCTTCAATGCGGAATGTATGCCAGAGCGACCAGGCAATAGTTGTCTGATGATTGCCCTCGCCTTCTCCAAAGGGCAGCTGATAAAATGCTTCCGGCGGAAAAGTTTTTACGATTGAAGTTACCTGCTCAAACAGCTCGGCACGAAGCTCAAGAAGAACCTTTATTCCTTCATCAAAAGTTGCCTCTTTTGAAATCAGAGTCTGCATTTTTTTGTTTTTATCTGACCAGTCTTTGTTCATTTTATGATTATTATTATAACATGTAATTATTTTTGAACAAATATAATATTGAATTATTGCATTCTATTTTGTAACATTGAAAGTATGAAAATTCGAGTTGTTTTTGGA
The DNA here is from genome assembly GCA_004554075.1 of Treponema sp. Taxonomy (GTDB): domain Bacteria; phylum Spirochaetota; class Spirochaetia; order Treponematales; family Treponemataceae; genus Treponema_D. The sequence continues at coordinate 15,305 of SFOB01000043.1, read as the reverse complement.
ATATGTGCCCTCGTTGCAATTTTGGCTTCTTGTACTAAAAAGGATAAAATTGACATTACAAATACTGAATCTATGGTTGATTTAGAATCTGCACAGGAAGTTATTTCTGAACCTGACCGTTTTGCATCTGCCATTGTTCTTTCACCTTCGACTCAGCTTTATCTTCTGGGGCGCGACCATAATATGCATTCAATGCTCACCTTAAAAAATAACGACACTATAGAAATTCTTCTTGCTAAAAATTCAGACCAACCGGAAACAAATTTAGAAAATGAAACTTTTATTCATGCCGTTTATGATTCAATTGATTTTTGGATTCCAGAAAGTGATATTGCCTTTTCTTCAGAAAGTGCAGTTGTTATTTTTGATTCTACTTTGTATGAAGATGCCCAGCTGCTTTCCCCAAAAACTGACGGACTTACAAAATTAAGATTTGGTACAGTTGTTGCAAGAAATCCACAGACAGAAAATTCTGAATCAGAGCCGCAATCATACGAAAACATCTTTTATTATGATACCAGCAAAAAAACTGTTCAGAGTGGATTTATAAATCAGGGAAATACAAGCAATAAAGAAGACGATATCGAAGTTCTTAAAATTGTAGAACAACTTAAAGTCACAAAAAAAGCTGTTGCCCGAAACAATCTTTTTGCCCTTGCCGAAAAATACAATCCATCTCCCTTAGTAAAAGCTGCTCTAGATGACCAGAAGGTTGAAAAACTCTCCTACAACTACGACGAAGTAGTCAATAACCTCCGGAAACAACTCTACGGCGTCCACGTCGACGAACTGTTGACCGTAGATCAGAGCAAGGATCCGTTTGCTAATTAATATGGTTGTATTTTATATTAAGAACGATTTTGATTCATCCAGTTTACTGCAAAATCAACAAAACTTCGCTGATTAATAAGCTTGCACTTTGCATTTCCAATTATTCCAGATTTGAATACTGAATCATCATTTTTATAAAGAGATTCAAATGCCTCACCTATCTCATTAAAATCTTCATCCTGATATGCAACATCATGAAAAGGAATTCTTTTCCCTTCGCGTGAAATATATTCTTCGGTAAAAATTATTTTCGCTGGCCACGTTGCCCTATTTTCAGCAAGATGAAGTATCGTACAAGTTGAATAATCTGTTCCAAGCATTAATGACCAGCCATTATTTTCATACAATCTGGACAAAGTACTTTTTTCTCCAGCTTCGAAAGAAAGTCCGTCTTCTGTATAATCAATGTTAGCTGCGATTTTTTCTTTTTCATTTCCCCAAATTGCAAAACTGGCAATTAACTGATTTGTTCGAATAATATCATTTTGATTTTTAAAGCTTTCGTTCATAATACTTAGATTTGGCTTATACTCACCGTAGGAATTATATGCAGGCATTACAATAACTCCATCCTCGGTAATAATTTCCTTAATGGCAGAAATCAAAGTTTCCGGGCCATTTTCAAGATATCCGATTTTTGATAAAGCCACATGAACAAGGATTTTCATTCCTTTTTGAAGTCCGAGATTTTTTAACTCTTCGATTATTGCCATTTTTGTTAGCATTTTTACTAATTCCTATCTTTTCTGTAAAAAACAAATTCTTCGTTTCTCTTATATTCAGTATAGCCGAGTTTCTGGTAAAAGCAATTTGTTCGCGAGTTCCAGATGGGGGTGTCCAGAACAAAGGTTTTTGCATCCGGGAAAAGGACTTCTGCGGCCTGCATGAGTTTGAGGCCGTAACCTTTTTTGAAGTGCTCGGGATTCAGAAAGATTCTGGCGATTTCGACCTGGGAGTCTTTGGGATTTCCGCCCGGGATTAAAATTGCACCACCGATGATTATGCCGTTGGCAAAAAAGCTGTATAAATATTTTGCGCGGTTCATCTGGGAGTAAAATTGATTTGATTTATAGCCGGGTGGACCTGCAAGGACTGGGGCTCCGACCTGGACATCTGTTTCGAAAGCCCATTTAGAAAAGGCAGTGAGTATCATTACGTCCTGGGATTTAGCTGGAAGCAGTTGTATGTTTTCTTGATTCTGAGTCTGTTCCTTATTCATGTCGGTACCCCTACTTTTTCACAAAGTTCATCACATCAACTTTTTCGAGGATGTCAAAGGTGATGTTGCCTTTTTTGATGTAATAGAGGGTGTGGCATTTTTCCCAGTGGACGCCTTTCTGCTGGCAAGTGCCGGCATAGGAAAAACCGAATTCTTCGATTTCGGATTGAATCAATTTTGGAGTGTAGGTCTTTTTCTTTCCCTGTCTGTCACGCCAGTTGCTCAGGTGAACGGGAAGAATTGAAAGGACGCCGCCTGTTTTAAGGATACGATGCGATTCTTCGTAAAGCATATATTTGTTGCTGGTGGCATGGAGCGCATCGTAAAGGAGAATCAGATCCAGAGAGTCGTCCGCAAAATCAGACAGGTCGTTTACCATTTTGTTTATGAGCGTGATGTTGGTGATTTTTCTCTGGGCGATTTTTTCTGAAACTTCCTTCTGGCAGACGGGGCTTCCATCGATTCCAAAAATTGTGCCCTTGGGATAGGCGTTAGCCAGGGCAAACAACTGTTCTCCAAAGCCGTAGCCAAAATCTAAAATCTTTGGCGTCTGTTTTTCTTTGAGCGGCATTTCCAGAAATAAATCCCGACCGTCTGTTTTTTCCCAAAGCGCGATATCGTCATAAAGTTTTTCGTTTGTGTTTGAGTATGTCATGCGAGTTCTCCTGATTATTTACACGCTATATAAATATCCATACTCTCGCCATCGGTTTCAAAGCAAGGAATAACGCCCTCGGCTGACTGAACAAGGCCATTGGTTCTCATAAAATCTCCAAGTGTTTGATACGCGCCCGGAATTGTCACGAAAGGATTTTCAAATGGATGGTCAACGTGAATGGCAGCATATTTATGAGCAGGCTGTTCTTTGATTTTGCAGCCTTCGGGTGTAACTCCATCAGGCAGAATCAAAGCCGCTGTATATCCGTGCATGTTAAAAACGTTGATCTGCTCCTGAGAAAGATTTGGAAAATCCCAGCCGATAACGCGGGGAGCTTCTATTCCGTTTTCTTTTGCAAGCCTGTACATTTTACCAATCGCATCGCTTTCGGGTTCTGTGCTGATTACCGTATGCTCCACATAACGAAAGCCCGGAACTTCTTCAAGCCGCAGGTTGGAATAGGAGTCGCTCTGTTTATCCATCTCATCCCTGAAAAGATTGTCCAGGGAACAGTTAAAGATTTTGCAGATTTCAAGCGCCTTTTCCATCTCGGGATTTGCCGCATCTATTTCCCATTTTGAAATTGTCTGACGGCTCACGTTCAGTTTTTCTGCCAGAGCTTCCTGCGTCATATTTCCGCTAAGCTTTCTAAAATATTGAAGGTTCTTTCCAAAACTCATTTCGAGCCTCCTTGGAATTATAGATTAACAAAGAAACTCTGTAAGTTCCACCAACCGCCAGATGCTTTTTGGAAAGATTGTGCAACTTCAGGTTGCGGGAGAAACCGTCTGCAATGATATAATCAATATTCGTTGGATTGATTTACTTTCCTAAGTGCAGCTACAAAATCGCAACCTTTTTCTTTCACAGCTTCTGGATTTATCGGATAATGGACATTATAAAGCACACCTTTATCTCCGAACATATCCTCCATATAATCCTTTTCTATATGGCCGCCTACGACTTCAAGACAAATCATAATGTGATCATCACCGGGAACAATTTCTTTCTCCCATACATATTTGCATTCAAGGTTCATAAAACATTCAGCGACCATCGGAGCTTCTATCCACGAAGCTTTTTCCACGGTAAGCCCTGATGAAGTTATCTCATCCTTCTCAAACTGATTGTTCTGTATCGTCTTCATGCAGGCTTTGTATAAATCAGAAGACATGAAATTCAGCACTGCTACCTTCTTTTCATTCAGGCTCTGGTAAAGATGTCCGCTTTTATTCACGCTGCATAGAATCACGTAATATCCGCCTCCATGATTCGCACTCGTAAAACCTGCCCACGACTGCATCGTAGCATTTGGCTGCCCGTTAGATTTATATGTTGTGACAAGAAACATCGGGGTTGGTATTCCCATAACAAATTCTTTCCAATCAAATCCGAAATTTTTTGAAAATTCTCCGTATGTTCCTTTCATAGATTCAGGCATTTCTTTGTATTGGTATTTCATCTTTATCTTTTCCTCTGCATCTCTGCATAATCTTCTCTAAGTATCCAGCGAAGATAAACCTTGATGTGTACTTACTCCGTTCTCCGGAACACCTGCTATGATAATATTATTCTTCATTTTGCTTGTCCATAACAATTCCGTCAGAATTCCACTTTAGGACTGTTTCGTATCCCAATTTTTTGTACCAGTTTTCAATATGGGTATAATGTATCCATGAAATGTCATATTTTTCTTTTTTCAGTAAAACAGTAGCTCTTCTGACCATCTCGAGTCCAATGCCCTTCTCTCGATACTTTGGAATGGTTCCGACGCAACCCGGTCCGCCGATTTTAAAATTATCTTGCATTCCCAGATCGCTTAGTATGCAAAATGCAACTACCTCATCTTTATCAAAGGCACAAAAAACTCTGCTCCATTCTCCAAAATACTGTACCCAGTCCTCGTCTACTTCATTTACTGCCTTCCTGAGACTGCTGACATCGCCTTTATATTCATCAAAAGTAATGTTTTCAGGGCAATGCGGTACTATTTCACGAGGCGAATCTTTGTGCAGATCCATTATCAGTTCCGAAAATACCCAATCTTTTGGCATTCCAGTTATGCCCGGATCATCAAAGAAGCCGGGATGCATATTGTTAAACATTTTTAGATAATTCACTTAATGCTCCTTAGAAAGTAATTTCGTACACTTTATTGTTTCCATAGCACGTAAAACTGAAATTTGCCTATTTACTTTTCTGTTTTACCTCATCCATTTCTGCAATAAGCTCGTCTAAAGGACGATATTCTCCGCCCCACCATTCAAAGACGTGCATACCTTCATCTTCAAGCACAGATTCAGTAAGTGTCATATCTAATCCAAGTTGCTTAAGCAAATCTTCTCTGTCTACGGCCTGATAATCAAACGGAAGTAATTTGCAGAATTCTTTGTATGAAACCCCACATACAACCTGATGAACTCCAAGTGAGGCTATTGCTGCCAGGCACCTCTCACATGGGGCACAGCTTGTGTAGACTACAGACTTTTCTAAAATGTCGTCTGTATACTTATTTGCACATTTATGAACAAGATTAAATTCTGCATGACCAAAAATCTTCTTTTTATAATCAGCAGTATTCTCAGCTTCTTCCAGAATTTTGCCGTCACAAACCAATACCGCACCAAAAGTGTCAAACCCTTTTTTACCTGCGTTTATCGCTAATTCGTAGCACCTTTTCATATATTTCTCATTTATATCAATCATATTCCGTTTCTCTGCCAATTTTTTTCCTCCAACTCCTCTGTAAATCCCGGGATTGCATCCTGCCACTTGTTAAGCCAGTAAAGCTGACCATCTATAAACCCTTCATCTATGCAGTCCACTCCATATATCTCAAGAATTGTAGCCTGCAATTGAAAATGCCTGATTGCAACCCAATACGGAAAAGAAAGAATTTCCTCACGGCTCAACTTATGATAACCTACATATCCCGAAAGAAATTCCCGATACACTACCTTAGTAAGCTCTATATCTTCCTGCTTCAGATTAAAATAATCCGTCATGTCACACATAACCATAAGGTCAAACATTTTTGGAGCACGGCAAGCGGTGTCAAAATCCACGAGATAAATAAGATCGTCTGCTCTCTGTATCAGATTTCCTCTGTGAAGATCGCCATGGCACAAGCCCTGAGGAAGAGCCTTTACCTTATCCCAAAGGCGCCCACCCAATTCTTCATACTCAGCAATGCGCGGATAATTCTTTTTGCTTAGAAAATTGATGTAGCGGTCAATGAAAAATTCTTTGCCATGCGAAACAAGTTCTACCGGATATTCCTCCATTAACTGATGAAATCTTCCAACCAGAGCTCCGACTTCAGCTGCACATGATTCCAGCTCCGGCTCATCACCATCGATAAATTCCATGAGGACTATCAGCTTCATTTCGCCATCTACTTCTGTTTCAAAAATGGATTCCCCGCTTTTTGTCAGCATTGTTTTAGGGACTGGAAATCCTTTTTTTTCCAGATATCTCATAATTGCTACTGACTGTCTTGCCGTATCTGAAAAAGCGGAACCTATAACCTTAAGCAGATATTTAATCTTTCCGTTGACAATGTAGGTATGGCTGCCACCTTCTCTTAAAAATTCCAGAGAAGGAGAGTCGATTCCATAATTCAATTTCAGTATATCCAGCAGCATCATTTCATCCATGATAGTTATCCCCCTTCTTTCGTTTTCAATCCCAATTAAAGCACAATCTCATAATACAGAAAATCCTCGTATTTTGTTTTGCTTATAACTGTCACAACAGTACCTCCTATTCCTATAAACTCCTAATTGCAGTTCCCGCCCGCTTCGCGGTCGGTCGCGCTTTCCGCCATCGCTTGAAACTTCGCACGTTCGTGCTCGTTGCGAGAACCGCAACGGATTCCAAGTCTAATACATTTCTTCCCGTATTTTTCTCATCCTCGCCCATACATTATCACCATAGTTACTGAGCATAACCGTTATCATTCCATTATTGGGATTATATTCAGATATAGCGCTTACTCCATCATCGCATCCCTGCATGTACAGGTAATCTTGCCCTTTGGGATTGTCGATAATCCACACTCCTAAACCATAATATCCTTCTTCCGGGTCTTTACCATCCCCGCTTTGCTTGGAAAACATTTGATTTAACGTTTTCTCTGAAAGAAGTTTATGCTCTAAAAGTCCATCCCAAAACTTCACAATGTCTTCTACTGTAACGAATGCTCCTCCATCACCCGTACCCTTCGCACCAACAGAGTATATATTCGTACGGTAATCGTCTGTATCAGGACAGTAGATATAGCTGTTCGCACATTTCGCAGGGAGTTTGTCGAAGGAATAATATCCTGTATTGCTCATGCCACATTTGTCAAAAACATTCTGCTTAAGATATACATCAAAATCCTCCCCCGAAATCTTTTCAATAATCATAGCCAGCAATACATACCCGGTATTATTGTACTGAAACTTCTCGCCCCTGTTGTACATCATTGGCTTATCAATAAACAAGGGAAGCATGTCCCTGTTATGTCTGATTCGGTAATTGGGATAATCAATCCACAATGCCTCATAATCATCCATAACTGATTCATCAAAATAATCAGGAACACCAGAAGTGTGATTTAAAAGCTGTCTCACTGTAACGTCAGGATCGATCTGTTTCAGATCAAAATCCAGAATCGAGCCGATAGTATCTTCGAATCCCAGCTTCTCTTCTTCGATCAATTGAAGGATGCCCACAGCAACAAAAGTCTTGCTCATGGACGCAGACGCAAATCTTGTATCGATCGTATTCGGGATTTCATTTGCCAAGTCTGCAAACCCGCCACTGTAGTTTAGTAATACTTCTTTGTTTTTAATTATATATGCATTTCCTCTAAACTCTTTATCCATTACCATAGTAATCTCCTTTTGCAGTTCCCGCCCGCTTCGCGGTCGGTCGCGCTTTCCGCCATTCCGCTTTCGCTCCAGCCTCCTCGCTTCGCTGCGGTGGCCGCCTTCGGCGTGGCTCCAATCGCTAACTGATTTCAGAACTTCCAATTCCTGCATATGGAATGTCATGAATAAGACATTCCGCTGCGTCTTCAATATCTTCAAAGTCAAGTTCTTCGCCTTCTCGGGCGGCGCATTCAAACTCATCAACAATGTTTTCAATAAGCACCATATCGATGAACAGGGGAAGTTTTTCCAGCATCTCTTCCGGCAGTTCAGTTTCGCTCTTGTAGCCCTGCAATTGAATATCGAAGCATTGCTGCATTATTTCAAAACGTTTGCCCGGGTCTGGTTCCTGCCTTGTCCAGCCTTCGTTATGAATCCAGAGATTGGCAAGGTCAAACATGTACCAGCAGTTCATGCAGTTGTCAAAATCGAATACCGTGATTGCGCCCGTATCCATGTCGATATGGTAGTTGCCGTCGCTGAAATCAAAGTGAACCAGGCCGTAGCAGTTTTTGTCCTTGGGAAGTGAGCGGAATGAGTCCAAGCGTTTTGCGATTGCTGATTTCAGTTCACTGTATTCATTCGGAATCAGGCCGTCCAGGTATGTCATGTTGTATTTGTCAAAGTAATCCGGGCGGGGATGCACAGGCTTATATATCTTGGACAGTCTGTGGATTGCACCGAGGGCTTTGCCGGTATTGTAGAAATATTCGCTCAACGGCGCACCTTCGCGGTATCGGTAACCGTTATCCGCAAGGAGCATTCCTTTAGCATAGGCAAACAGACTGACGTACACTGATTTGTCATCAGCTTCCAAGCATTCCACCAGACTGCCCTGCACAGACGGAATCACATCCGCTACAGGTGCACCGTTTTCTGCTAGATAGCGCACAAACTCTGTTTCAGCAAGATAGTCTTTTTCTGTTCGGTCTCCAAGGGCGGAGGCACGGAGAACATATAGTTTTTCTCCATCGCGACTGACAATCACAATCAGATTCCTTCCGCCTTCGTGGCCAGATACCGGAGTAAAATTACAATCCTCAAGAGAATAAAGTTTTTTTGCTTGCTCAAGAATTTTATTCAATTAAAGTTTCTCCAATTTTTTCCATTCTTCCCGGGTAATAGCAAAAGCATAAGAAATCTCGTTCTTCGGATCCGGATATTCCTTTACCTTTTTCATTCCATTGGCCATGGCTGTACGCCAGGAGCCCTCGTTTGTGTATTTCATGTATGAATAGAGAACGTTATATTTTGTGTTCAAAAACGCCCAATCGCGGGCAGCACGGGCAGCTTCCTTTGCAAAACCACGCCGCCAGTATTTTTTATGGATGTGATAACCGATTTCCGGGAGCATTTCGCCATCGATGTTCTGCAACGTCAGTCCGCAATCCCCGATGAATTCTCCGGTTTCCTTGAGAACCACAGCCCAAAGTCCAAAGCCATACTTCGCATAGTTTTCCAGATTCCATTCAATCCAGCGTCTGGTTCTCGCTTCGTCAAAAGGAGCCGGATAATGCTGCATGGTTTCGGCATCAGACATAATTTCATAAAGGGAGTCAAAATCATCAATCGTATACTCCCGTAGCAGGAGTCTTTCTGTTTCAATCATAAACTTTTTTACCTCAATAATTATTTTCCAGAATCTTACACTTTGATGGCTTTTGTTGCCATTGATGTGTTGATGTAATTGTCAAAAAGCCAGCAGCCTCTGTCCTCGTAAAAGCCTGCAATAACAAAGCCGGCAGAAATCTGACCTTGAATCTGTTCCTCTATCGGATGTCCCCAGGAGAAGCCATCTGCTGCAGAAACTTCGCGGACAGCCTCATCATCCTGATGATCTATATCCGCATAGGGAATTGAGTATTTTAATTCAAGCTCGCCTTTTTCAAACTTTTTAAGGTCAAAAATATACTCGAGAGGACTTCCAAAACCTGCAAGAAGTGTGCCGCCTTTTTTAAGAACGCGTGAGCACTCCTTCCAGACAATAAGAATATCATCCACATAATTATTCGACCAGGGATGAACAATCAAATCAAAGGAAGCATCAGCGAACATAGACAAATCCTGCATGTTGCCCTGAACTGTATTTATTGTAAGCCCGTCTCGTTTTGCTACGTACAGGTCTTTTTCCAGCTGCCCCTGACTGTTGTCAAAAACAGTGACATCTGCACCGATTGCCGCAAGAATAGGCCCCTGCTGACCACCACCACTCGCAAGACACAATACTTTAAGTCCTTTCATATCGGCCGGAAACCAGTCGCGTGGAACTGGTTTTTCTGGAGTCAATATAATATGCCAGTCGCCATTTCGTGCCTTTGCAACTTCTTCCGCCGTAACAACTGTCGACCATCTGTCATTATTTTCTGCGCGTTTATCCCAAATTCGTGAGTTTTCTTCTACGTATTTCATTTCGGTTTCCTTAAGCAAAAAGTCTATTTATATAATATCATATAATATGCTGAACAATTAAAATCTGGTGCACGAAATGCAAAAATTTATACACGAAATGCAAACCCGCATTTTTCCAGAACGTGCACAGAGGCTGTATTTTCCGCAAGGCAGATTCCGTAAACTTCTTTGAAATTGAGTTTTTGGGCCATTGCAGGAAGAAAGGCTTTTACCGCTTCCGTTGCATAGCCCTGCCCCGTAAATACTTTTGCAATATGATAGCCGATTTCCCAGGAACAATCATCAATCTTGCAAAGCTGAACATAGCCGATATTTTTGCCGCTGTCATTTGTGATTATTAGATAGCATGCTCATATAATCTTCTCTAAGCATACCGTAGATATTATAGTCGCAATAAACCGAAACCATTTTTCCCTGGCGAATTGTTCCTTCTTTTATAAAACCACATTTTTCCATAACTTTATTCGAAGCAATATTTCTTACATCCGCACGTCCATTAATTCGCTCCAATTCCGTGTTCTCAAATATAAACCGTATTACTTCCTTCAAAGCTTCTGTAGTAATTCCTATATTCCAGTACTCAGGATTAACCCTGTATCCTATATCACCCATTCTGGCATTCTGGATATCAAATACCGCAATCATGCCTACCATTTTATTGGTTTCTTTCAATACAATTCCCCAATCAAAATCAGGAGAAGGTTTTCTTATTACCCAAGGGCGGGGGTCAGGCGCAAACATAAGTTCAGGATTTTTCTCGTTTCTGTTTGCTTTTCTTCCCCAATATGTATAGATTTCATCTCTCCCCAGCCACTCTTTTAAATCAGCCACATCGTTTTCGTTAAGCTTGCGAATAATTAATCTGTCAGTTTCAAGAATTGGTTTGTTTATTTCATAATCTTTTAACATAATTATATTATAGTCACATTCCCCTTGAAGTCGCAATAATTTTCGCTAATCCAGTTTTGAAGTTTTTCTTTACTAAACTGGGTGGATTCAAAAATTGATGTGTCGGGTTTAAGGAGAATCTGGGTTCCGTGAGGGATTTTAGAATCATTAGGTTTGCTTGAAACGGAATGCTGTGGAACTCCGCGGATGTAATCCTGTTCGTATATTTTTCCATTACGCCAGACAGTTATTGTAAGCTTTTCGCAAAGTGAGTTTACAAGCTTAAGGTCTTCAAAGGGCAGGTCTCCCATCTGGGCATATTCAACCTTTGTAATCGGTTTGCCGGAAAAAAGATTCTGCAGGATTTCTTCGTGAATCACTCCATCGTCATCCAACTTTATTCCGCGGCCATCATCAAAAATCTTAAGGCAATTATCCGGCAATAGGCTAAGCTCAATTTTTGAACAGAAGCCAGCAGCCATTTCTTCAAAAGAATTACCAAGAATCGTGAAAATCATTTTGTGCATGTCATCGCTTAAACTCATTTTTTGTTCCTCCATTGGTTTTGCTTTACTATTTGGCAAAAGTTCAAACTCCGGAATTTCGTACTTCTGCAAATAGTTTCTAATATTTTTTGGAGAAGAGCCAAAAAGACTTTTGAACGATCTTGAAAAACCTTCGTGAGATTCAAAGGAATATTTCATGGCAACATCAATCACTTTCATGCCATCCAGCAAATCCTTTATGGAATATAGCAGCTTCCTGATTCGCACATAACCGGTAATCGGAATGCCGTAAATATCCACAAATTTTCTGCTGATGTAAAAAGGACTGTAGCCCATAAAATCTGCGAGCTCTTTTAACTCAATTTTGTTTTCAATGTTTTTTTCAACATATTCAAACAGCGGTTTAAAATCATCCATAAAGTCATCTCCTCCAAAACTTTATGAGATGATTATACCCCGGAGGTGATTTTGCTTCTTGATAATGTTTGCCATTCTGCCAGTTCTTTTTCACAAATCTCTATCAAACCCAGATTGCTTCGCTTAGATTTTTGGATGCTTTTAATTCTTCTATGCATACGGCGTTCAGCAAAAACCAGGCGCGTTCTTCTTCGGTCATCGCAGACATTTCAGCTGTCGTCGTGCCACCCGCGTCTTTGTTTGCATTTAGTTTTTCCTTCAATCTGATTTCAATTTTTTCTATTGCTTCAACCTTTCTCTGGATTTTTGATTTTTCCTGTTCCCATTGGATTTTCTTTGAATTAAGCGCGTCTAAAAATTGCTGCGATTTTAATCCGCCATCCATGATTTTTTTGATTTCATTGAGTGAAAAACCAAGCTCCTGAAGTTCAATAAGCAGGTTCAGTTTTTTTACCTGATCGGCAGAATAATAGCGGTAACCGGATTCGGGATCGATTTTGCAGGGAATGATAATTCCTTTCTGTTCATAAATTCTAAGCGCCTTTGGTGTTGTCCCAAAAAAATCTGCAATTTCACTGATTTTTAATAATTCTTCTTTTTCCATATTTTTTTCTTGACTCTGTCCCTGGGGCAAGGTTTAGCGTTTTCTTATGAATATTATAACACTGACTTTTTCTAAAGAAAAGATAAAGATTTTTCTGACATTTTTATTTGATCTTTTTTTTCTTGCAGTTGTTCTTGTCTGGAACAGACAGCTCGCTGTGCTTATTGATCTGGTAACAAGCGGCCAGACAGTAACAAAATCAATAATTCTGAATCTGGTAGTAATTCTTGCAGCATATATTCTGATGAGTGGGGCGACCACCTTTGTTTCCGGCCTAACCTGTACCGGAATTAATTATTCACTACGTCAGAATTATATTCAAAAGATTTCGAATCAAAACCTGCCGACACAAAAACTGAACGGAGGAAAGGAAGCCTCTGTGCTCCTGAATGAACTTACCGCTGTCTCTAATTTTATTTCTGAAAATCTGTTTTTTATGTTTGATAGCCTTATTAAATTTATTGGTAGCTTTGGCTGGCTTATTTATCTGAATCCTTTTCTTGCAATTACTTCAAACCTGCCGGTATTCTTTATCATAATTTACATTTCTTTTTCCAGTAAAATCCTGCAAAAATATACGCTTAAAACAAATGAAGAAAATTCAAAAATCAATTCTGTTACAGACAGCCTTATGAATCTTTTTCCTGTAATCAGATTGTACCAGGCTCAAAAAATGATTCTGGAAAACTACTCCACTCTTCTTACTGAATGGGAAAAACTGAACATTTCTATGGAAAAGAAAAAGGCTCTGTTAATGTCCATCTCTGCTGTCATTACTAACATCCCGCTGCTGCTTATAATTTTGATTGGCGGAAAACTTGTTATTCTGGGAAAGCTGTCTTTGGGCGAGCTTTATGTTTTTATCAGTCTTTCGGGAAATGTTTCGGGCATTCTTATGAACATGCCGTCATTTATAATGCAATTTCGGATTTTTGGCGCGAACCTTAAAAAGTTGAATGCGCCGGTAATAGTCGACAATACAGGAGGTAACAAATGATTAAAATTGAAAACCTTTCATATTCCTACGGAGAAAAAGAAATCTTAAAAAACATAAACCTTACAATTCCCGACGGAAAGAAAATTGGAATTGTTGGCGAAAGCGGCTGCGGAAAAACAACTTTAATCAAATTGATTTCGGGACTTTACAAGCTTCAAAGCGGGACAATTCTTGCAGAAGGAAAAACTGCCGTAGTAATGCAGGGGAACGCACTTTTCCCTTTTACAATCAGAGAGAATATAACCTGCGGTCATCCTGTTCCGGAAGAAAAAATATGGGAAGCAGTTAAGATTGCCCAGCTTGAAGAATGGATAAACTCTCTGGACCAGGGACTTGAGACTTTTGCAGGAGTGCGCGGCGACAACCTTTCGGGCGGCCAGGCACAGCGAATATGTATTGCCCGAGCCATTGCAAGTGACGCTCCAAACCTGATTCTTGATGAAGCAACTTCGGCACTTGATATTCAAACTTCTTCCAAACTGATTAAAGCCTTAATGGACTGGTGGCAGAAACGTCAGCAGCAGGGATACCGTCAGACTCTGATTTCCATTGCACACCGAAAAGAAGCTCTTGATTTTTGTGATGAAATTTTCCATCTTGACGGAGGCTGCTTATGTTAAAAGAATTAGGAGCCCGAACCCTATATGTAAGACTTTTACTTTTGCGACTTCCTTTTGAAGCAATCCGCAATTTAATTTATGCAGTTTTCCTGAAATTTTCTTTTGAAGCAATTCAGGATATGGACAACAAAAGGTTATGTCTTGTTTGCGCTGGTTTTCTTGCCGCAAATATTTTTTTGTTTTCTTACAACGGAACTGTGTGGCGTTTTTTTGGAGTCTTTTATGCCAGACTGCAGAAAAAGCTCAAGGTCTTTATAATCACAAAGCTTCTTGATAAACCCCTTGAAGAAATTGACAACCTTGCCGGCGGTGACGTTTTAATGAGACTGAACCAGGACACGCAGATGGCCGCAGCCATTTATGCAGACCCCTGGAACCTTGTTTTTCTTGTAAACGGAATTGCAAATCTTATTTTGTCTTCACTACTGTTCTGGCTTTTTGAAGTTAAACTTTTTTTAATAACAATAGTTTTTGTTTTACCCTTTGTACTTATTTCAAGCTATGTGTTTGCGCCTCTCCTTTATTCCCTGCAAAATCAAATTCAAAAAACGGGCGCAGATCTCACAGACATGTACGCGTCGTATATCAACATGGCAGATACTGTTTATTTATATGACTGTACAGATTTTTTTCTTCAAAAAATAAAAGACAAAAATCTTGAACTCCGCAGGTTAGAAATTAAAAAGACTTTATTTAAAGCGCTTGAAGCAGCTGGCATACCTTTGTTCGGACTTACAGGTTATCTCGTTCTGATGTTTATGGGTGCAGACAGAATCAGTGCGGGAGTTATAACAACAGGAAGTTTGCTTTACGCCTTCCAGCTTCGTCTAGGCCTTATAAGCGCTTCGACAATGATAATAAAAAGCATTACTACGATTTCGGTAAACAAAGCCGGACTAAAAAGAATAAAGGAACTGACACACCTATCTTAAGTCCTGATAATATTCCAGCAGCATTTCTTTTGAAATTGAAATGGGCTGACCTTGGAGTTCTTTGTAAATTAAATCTGTTAGCCGCAACAAACTCACCCACATAGCATCAGGAGTATCCTCCGCTATAAATGTACTTTTGATTGCAGCAATTTCTTCCGGTGGCAGCTTATCAATTTCGCGGTTCAATTTGCTTTCGAGTCTGTAGCGGTCACCGAGCAGGTCAACATACAAGGTTCTGACATACTCAATAGTGCCTCGTGCTCTGAGCAGCGCTCCACGATTAATTGCAACAGCGGCCTGCATCAAAC
>SFOB01000042.1 GCA_004554075.1 Treponema sp. | reverse complement strand
TAGCAATGTAAGCTCCACCGTAAGCCTTGCGGAGAATTACTGTGAGCTTTGGCACTGTAGCCTCGCTGTATGCGTAAATTACCTTTGCACCGTGGCGGATAATACCTTTCTGCTCTTCCTGAGGTCCCGGGATAAAGCCTGGAACATCAACAAAAGTAAGAAGTGGAATATCAAAAGAGTCGCAGTAGCGGATAAAGCGGGCAATCTTATCAGAAGCATCGCAATCCAATACACCGCCGAGTCCCTTAGGGTTGTTAGCGATAATACCAACTGTACGGCCTTCAATCTTACCAAATCCAACTACACAGTTGATTGCAAATTCCTTCATGATTTCGAGGAATGAATCTTCATCGATTACGCAGTTGATTACTTCGCGAACGTCGTAACCCTGGCGTGGATTTTCAGGAAGAATTTCCTTAATCTTCTTTGCAGCCTTCTTTTCGTCGAACTTGAACTTTTCATCAGCTGCAATTTTGTCGCCATAGTAGTGAGGAATGTAGTCCAGAAGCTGGCGTACTGTCTGATAGCATTCGTTTTCGTTTTCGCAGCGGAAGTGTGAAACACCAGACTTCTGTGCGTGAATGTTAGCACCACCAAGGTCTTCTGCAGAAATATCCATGAACATTACAGACTTAACAACTTTTGGTCCTGTAATGAACATCTGTGTTACCTTATCAACTGTAAAAATAAAGTCAGTGATTCCAGGTGAGTAAACGGCACCACCGGCACAAGGACCAGCAATGATAGAAATCTGAGGAATAGCACCAGATGCGCGAACGTTCTGATTGAATACGTTACCGTATCCGCCAAGAGCTTCTACACCTTCCTGAATGCGGGCTCCACCCGAGTCGTTGATTCCAATTACTGGACAGCGGGCATCAATTGCCATCTTAGTAAGGTCTGCAATCTTGCGGCCATGCATGTGGCCAAGAGAACCACCCTGAATTGTAAAGTCCTGTGCATATACAGCAACCTTACGTCCGTTTATTTTTCCGAATCCTGTGATTACGCCATCATAAGGAATATCTTTTTTATCCATTCCAAAGCTGGTGCAGTTATGCTTTACACCCTGATAAGTCTCTACGAATGTACCTTTGTCGCAAAGTGCATTGATACGCTCAATAGCGTGAAGCTTTCCCTTTGCGTGCTGTTTTTCAACATTGTATTCCATAATTAACCTCACCATTCATTATGACAAAATATACAGATTTGTCAATATGAATTACGAGGTGGCAATCCATTTGCGATAAATGCAGCTTGTACGGTAAATTTATCCGGGGCGCCGGCTTCTGTGGTTTCCCGACGGTTTGAACCATAAATAAAGAGGCCGCTGTCAGGGGCTTTGAAGCAGCAGGTGCAGGCCGGATGAACCCAAACATTCTCATCAGGAACTCCGGCTTTTTTTATGGCGGCAAGATTTGCTTTTTCAAGCGAAAGTCTGTAGAGAGGGCCGCCACCAGTATTCCATTCTACTTCTACGCCAGACTCCAGCGGGCGAACGCAGTCCGGAGTAAAATTCGAGGCAAACCAGTCTGCCCTCTCTTTATTTACTATATAACAACAGTCTCTTATGTGAGGGCCCAGAACTATGCAGAAATCTTCTGCACGGGCGCCGTAATTCTTTTCTGCAAGATTAATTGCATCAACTATAATACCTGTGCCTTTCCAGCCCGAATGAACTATGCCGAATACTCCGCTTACCGGGTCGTAAAGATAAAGGGGCATACAGTCTGCTACGGTTACAGTTGGTATGAGAGCAGGGTTTGTGGTAATCATTCCGTCGCCGATTTTATCCTGAGTATCAGAGGCATTATGAACATCATAAACAATATGAGTATGGTCTAACTGAAGGGGAGCCAGGGCCTGGTGCGATGACGATAAGGCCAGCAATTTTTCTCTGTTAGGATTTGTTTCATTCCAGCGAAAGCGCATACTACCGGCTGCCTTCAGGCTAAGTCCGCAGACAGGAGAGCCCGGAAGCACTACCCCGGCCCGGCGGAACTCGAAGTACTCGTTAGTCTTGTACTGTTGCGGCATCAATAGGCTCCAGTTCAGAAAGATAGAAGACAGCTTTTTTCAGAGTTTCCCAGCAGGTTCGAAGAGAATCTTTCCAGACACGGTTATGGTGACCTTTTATGGATGCGATATTCTGAAGGCCGTCATGAACCTTATCTCTTTCATCAGAAAGAATGCCACCAAGACATTTATCCATCATCTTTGCGCCTTTATCGAACTTTTTTACGCACTCACGGATTTCTGATTCGGTAGTGGTCATCATAGAATCAATCTGGTTCTGAACCTGGAAAGAACGGATTCGGCTTGTTGCAAATTCTTCAAACTGAGCACCATACTCTCCTTCCGGAGCAAGACGATCCAGCAATTCTTTCATCTGCGTATTTGCCTGAACAAAAAGGTTTATACCTTCAGAATATTCAACTCTGTTTTCATTGCGAATGAACACACCTTCCATCATGACATCATTCAAATATGGAATCATATCATCATAGCGGTTATCACAGAACCAGGACAAAAAGCCGCCTGTAAGTTCACATGAAAAAGGTACTCTAAGCCACAAAGCCTGCCATGGTCTGTATTTTAAGACCGGGAATTCAGAAAGACCAAAATCATTTCCAAGATAAGTTTCAAGATTTTTCTTTTTACGTTCACGAATCCAGTCGCTCCAGCGCACATCAATAATCTTACGCCAGTGACTACGGAAATTAGGGAACCAGCCTTCTACTCCGTCTATGTTTCCAGGAAGCCAGTCATAATCAGCATTAATAATCTTTCCAACTTTGATAATAGGAACACTTGAAATAAAGAGCTGAATTGAACCAAAGCACTGATTTGCCTTTGCTATAAATTCCTTTATTGTACGCTCTATATCCTTTTCCTGAGCATTTTTTGTAATTTCCTTGCGCTGACTGAACATAAGCATTGCTTCAAGAACTTCATTCTGCACAGACATTACATTTGAAAAGACTGCCGCAAAACTTGAAAAATCATTCACAGCATTCCTATAAGGACAGGTGTATGAATTGCCTGTAAGATTTGTAAACTGAGTTGTAAAATGAATATATGGAAGCCGGGTAAACTGCCTAAGCCAGTTCAAAGAACTTACCGCACTATAAAGATTACTTTTTGTACCGCCATCAATATTTTTTAATATATCATCAAGATTTTTAAGCAGTCTGTTTTTCGTATCTACGGTTGGCTCAATATCGAAAGAAAGTGAAAAAGGATCTGCCTGATTTGTAATAATATCTGAAAGCTCCGGAGCTACAAAAGAACTTAAGAAAACATAAAAATCGCCCGGATTATCATCTATTATATTAAAATATGGCTTAAAAAATTCAGCTGCTGTTTTAAGTGAACGAAGATGCTCATAAAAAACAGAATCAACAAGTCCGTTTCTGTGATTCAATATTCCAGGGTGGTCACGATTAATTCTGCGTGCCATTGAAGCAAGAACATCTTCATTATAAATCTTTTCAGGATCTTTTTTTTCTATAATTCCTCTAAGCCAGAGTAAAAATCTATAAAAAGCAGACTCTTCTCTAAAACGGAGATGCAGAGTAAGGTTTTTATCGGGGAGCTGGTTTTCGGTTTCTACAAGTTGAACAACAGAAACTGATGACTGATTAATTTTTTCAAGCATATCACTGCGCTCTGTCGCATCCATTCCGGCAACAAGTTTATCGAACGCACTTCTGTTCATTTCATCCGTCATACTTTAATTATGTACTCAAATGCCTTATTCTTCAAGTGATAAAATCCGACTCTCAGATTTTTTTTACCTGCCAAAGGGCGGTCTATTGCCTTGTTTTTTTTGGTCTGCAATGTTATAATTTTAAAGGTTTAATATCAATTATAATGTCAAAATTGTACTTGAGAGAGAAAGTATCGTGAGTAAAAAAAATGAACCTGCAGAAACAGGCAAGACTACCTATGCGGTTAAATTTCCGATAGGCGTTAAGCTTGCCGTAATTATTGGACTTATTGTTCTGATATCCCTGGGAACAGTAACCTACCTTAACAGCCACTTTGTTGGTGAAGATGTTAAAATCACAGCTGAAAATAACAACCTTTCCACAAATGCCCGTGCTGCTTCTACTATGGAAGATAAAATCAGCACAATCCGTTCTAATGTTTTCCAGCTTCTGGACCTTTTGAACGTTGTAAGCGGTGGCCGTCAGGCAGCTCTCGCCCGCCAGGCAGAAGCCTTCTTCTTTGAACGAAATCAGGATATTGCTTCTATATATATACTCTCAGAAAACAGCCTTTCCCAGCCGGAAAGCACAGACAATAAAATCTTAAACTCACGCTTCTTTCTTTCTAACGAACTCGACACTTCTGTTATGGAGACCTTTATTCAGGCTTCTCAGCAGGCTGTTGCACGTTCCTGCAATGGAGAAACAATTGCCCTTAATGCCTCTCCTTTCTTCGGGATTCCGGTTATGTCCATGCTCTTTTCTTACAAGGAAAACGGACTCGACCAGACCTGTATTATCACTTTCTCTATAGAAAGTATTTCTGACATTCTTGGTACAGACCAGACAAATACAACCTTTATTATAAATGATTCAGATGAGCTTCTCTCTCACCCGGAAACAGACCGCATATTGCGGGGGGAAAGCCTCAAAAACTACCCTCTGGTTACTGCAATGCGTAAAAATAACCAGAATAACGACGACAGCCGCCAGATTCCTTTTACAGACACAGAAATTGTTGATGGAAAGGAGAAAAAAGTTGATTATTACGGTGCTTACGAAAAACTTTCCTTTGGTGATATTGTAGTAATGACTACTGTACCGCTCAATTCGGTACTTGAAGGTGTTCTTACAACCCGAAGAAACAACATTTACCTTATGGGGGTTGTATTCTTCCTTTCTGTAATCTTTATTCTTGTATTCGCTCGCCTTGCAATTTCGCGCCACCTGCGCCGCCTTACAGAATCTGCAGAAGAAATCAAACTTGGTAACTTTGAATCAGAGATTTTTGATACCCTTTCTACAAATCGAAAGGATGAAATTGGTGTTTTGAACCAGAGTACAAAGGATGAACTTTACTCTCTGAACACATTCGCAAAGTTCACTAACAGAAACGTTGCTAAAGCTATTGCCCGCCAGGAAATCGACTTTAATCCTCACCTGAAAGATGTAACAATCTTCTTCAGTGATATCCGAGGCTTTACAGCAATTTCAGACGGCTTTAAAAACCGCTTTGGAAACGACTCGCCGAGCGAAATCATCGGCTTTTTGAACGACTATATGAGCCGAATGGTAAACTGTATCGTGCTCAGCCACGGAAATATCGATAAATTCGAGGGTGACGCTATCATGGCCGTATGGGGAATCATGAGAAACGACAGCCTTGATTACGAAGCCTTGCCTGATTCAGACCCTAAAAAGAAAGAATTGCAGAAAATCCACGACGAACACGTTATGGAAGACGCCACAAACGCTATCCGCGGTACAATCGCCATGCGTTATGCCCTTATGAAGTACAATAAGGAAGCAGAAGCCTTTACAAAAGCCCACGAAAAAGAGCCAAAAGCTAAATACAAGCCTCACATCCGCATTGGTAGCGGTTTGAATACTGGTCGCGCAACCTGTGG
Organism: Treponema sp.; assembly: GCA_004554075.1. Taxonomy (GTDB): domain Bacteria; phylum Spirochaetota; class Spirochaetia; order Treponematales; family Treponemataceae; genus Treponema_D. Next base: position 13,852 of record SFOB01000042.1, on the reverse strand, counting down.
TTTGATGGGTGCCGACATGGGTAAAGACGGTAAAATGGAATATACGGCTATTGGAGACGCTGTAAACTTTGCATCTCGTACAGAAAGCTCTAATAAGCCTTGTGGAACCGATATTCTGATTACTGAAGACACTTACAGCCTGCTCAAAAAGCGATTTATTAAGTGCGAAGAAAATCATTTTACAATCGCACCGGAAGATAAGGCTAACGAGCTTATCGTAGAGCAGATTCCTGTTGAATTTGAAGTAAAAGGTAAAGGAACACAGCACTTCTATGGTGTTGTAAACATGCCTCAGTTTGATATTGAAGCTTTCTTTAAACCTAATGAACCGGATTTCAAAGCAGATCCAGACTGTGCAAGAGCCCTTGGCCCTAACGGTCCAAAAACTCTCAACGAGGTTCGTAACCTGCTTGGCATCCCGATTCCAGAATTTGAAAAGGTAAACTTGAATGAAGAAGAAAACAAGATCCAGGTTAAGCAATAGTCTGCTTCTTCCTTTCCTCATTACAATTTTTATCTGTCTCATTGGTGCATCAACAAACTCATGGTTGTTTTATAAAAGTTTCTTCCGCGCTCTCACCAAGCAGAATGAACAACCTATTGCAACCATCACTTTTAAATATAAAACTGCCCAGCGTAAGTTCTTAGACCGCGTTGTCTGGGACCGCCTGCGTCAGGAATCTCCTGTTTATAATGGAGATACAATTCACACCGCTGCCCTTTCAGAAGCAACTATCTGGTTCAACGACGGAAACGTAATGGACCTTATGGAAAACACCATGGCTCAGGTTTTCTTAAGCGAAGACCAGCAGGCTATGGTAGAACTTGAAGACGGTTATGCAACAGTAGACTCTTCTGATGCAGAAAACGGAATGACACTTTCTTCTGGCGGCCTTCAGGTTGCTGTAAAGTCTGGTACCAGCCTTAGCGCAGGTTCTGTTTCTCAGGCAGGAGCTGCTGGAGCCGGAGCTTCCGGTGGAAAAGGAAGTTCCGGACTTTCAGTTCAGGTATTAAAAGGTTCTGCGTCCCTTCAGAATGCAGACGGAAGCACTCTGGCCATCAAACAGGGAGAAGAACTTAATATGAGCACAGGCAAGGCTCAGACAATTCCTGCAAAGCCTGCACTCACCGTTTATGCACCTGTTCGAAATGAAAAAATAATGTACCACACTCAGGGTTCAACTGATGTACACTTCAGCTGGAGTAATACAATTGCATCTACTGTTCTTCAGATTTCCAAAGACAAAGAATTTAATGACGTTCTTTACCGTTTGAATTCAGACGGTCTAAACGAAACAGATATAAAACTTGAAGCAGGAACTTATTTCTGGAAACTGGACGGTTCAGAAGAAGGCGTTTCTGAGCAGCAGGCTATAAACGATGGCCAGATAAAAAGCGGAAAGATTCAGGTTATTCAGTCACTGCCTCCAACTCAGGTTGCTCCTGCAGAAAACTATACTTACAGTTACCGCACAAGAACACCTGCAGTCCGCATTATCTGGACAGAAAGCCCTTATGCTTCTACCTATAAACTCGAAATTTCAAAAAGCCAGAATATGAAGAATCCGATTATCGAACAGAGAACTTCAACAACTTCTTCTATTATTTCTACCCTTACCGAAGGAACTTATTACTGGCGCGTAACTCCTTACTATACATTAAATAAAAAAGGTTTTGCAGAACCTTCTGAAGTACATGTTTTTAAGGTTGAACGAAAGGGCGAACTTACAGCTCCAGAACTGCTTGTTCCTTCTGAAAATGGAATTGTAAATACAGAAACTACAGCAAAACCTACAAGCTTCTCATGGAAGATCGAAAACGAAGCTCAAAGTTATACAGTTCGTATTGCAGATAATCCGAACCTCCGAAATCCTGCAGTTTCTTTTGAAACATCAGAGAACTTCTACACTCTGAATTCTAACGTAACAAAACTCAAGGATGGAAAGTGGTACTGGGGCATTACTATGCGCGATGCAGAAGGAAACCTTTCGCCAGTATCAGAAATCCGTACCTTCTATACAATGAAGGGCGTACCAGAGCAGCACACGGTTGAACCTGCAGAAGGCTATAAATGTGCCCTCACCCTTTTACCGGATACAAAGTTCACCTGGAAACGTAATATTCCGGATAACTTTGTAAGTGAACTTCAGATTTCTTCAGATCAGGGCTTTAAAAAGATTGTTTATAAGGCTCCTGTAAACTCTACAAGTCTCCGCGGTGTAAATCTTCCGCTTGGAACCTATTACTGGAGACTTCGTTCAAAAAGTACAACAGACGAAACTGAACTCATCACTCCGTCAAAAACCCTTAACGTAATCGGAAACCTTGATGAAGCAACTCTTTCTGCTCCCGGAGGACGTGCAATTGCCAGAGAAACCATTCCGTTTAAGTTTAAGTGGTCTGATGTTGAAGGAGCTGATTATTACAAGGTTTCTATTTTCCGCCAGTCTGACAATAAACTTGTTTATGAAAATGTAGTTTATGAGCCTGAAGATAATGTTGATATGTTTAATCCGGCTAACTTTGTAGACAAATCAAACTACAGATGGCGTATTCAGGCCTTTGCAAACGAAGTACCTGGCGTTTCTTCCCGCCGTACCGGACGTCTTGCAGAAAGTAGTTTTACTCTTATTAAACTTCGTCCTGTTGAAATTACAAATCCTGCAAAGGGAACTCAGTACACTGGTGTTGATGCCATCTTAAATCCAGCTTCTGCAAGATGGAGTTCAGTTGATGATGTTGCAAAAGCCCAGTTTGTTCTTTTAAAGGCTGATGAAAATGATAAGGTAGTTCTCAAGGTTCCTACAGACGAGCAGATGGCAAACGGCATAACTGTTGCTCCAAAATCAATTAAGCTTGATACAGAAGAAGGTCTTAGACCTGGCCGCTACGAAATTATTGTTTATGCAGAAACTCTTGATGGAATTGATATTTCTAATACAGATAATAAATACAAGGGACGCTTTACAGTATTACCAGTAGAACCTCTGGATGCAACAACAGGTCTTACCACTACTCCGGAACTGCTTGGTGCTGCATATCTGAGAAATCCAGATAATCCTAGAACTATCATACTCAGCTGGGCCCCAGTTTCTAAGGCAACAGATTATATAGTAGAAATTAAAGACAAAAAGAACAAAGTTGTACTCACTCAGATGGTAAATAAAACCCGTTACGAAATTGATTTTATGAAGCTCTATGAGACAAATAAATCAACTTTCGCAAAAGGAACCTTTAAATGGACAGTACATGCAATCAGACGTATTGATACCAACAAAGATGGTATTGTAGATAAAGTTCTTCAGGAAGGACCAACGGCAGAATCAACCTTCTCTACCGATGTTCCAACTCCAAGAAAAACTAAGGCAAAAGGAGCGAGAAATCCTTATGGTAATTAGAAAAAAGCTCCTTTGTGCATTATTAGCAGCCTTAATGATTTTTGGAAGTGCATCTGCAAAATCAAAAAAGAAATCAAAAAGTGGTTTTAAATCAGCAGCTCCATCTACAGAAGCGGCAGAAGCAGCTTCAGAAAATGGTGAAGTTACAGAAGAAGAAATTACAAATGATGATAATCCGGATACTGCATGGCAGTATCTTGAATGGATAGAAGACTATCCTGAATATGTTCAGAAGTACGAAGTTGTTATTGAAGAAAAGAAAGATGATAAAACTGACTGGAAAGAGATAAACCGCCTTTTCACAGAAGACAATACAACCCGTGTTCAGATACAGCCTCTGCTCACTCCAGGCCTTTACCGCTACAAGGTAATTACCTACGACCTTATTGGAATTCCAGAAATTGAATCTGACTGGTTTGAGTTTAATATATTCCGCGCTTACATTCCTCAGGTACGAAACGTAGAAGCTTCTGTAACTCACTCGTCTACAATCTATCTTGATGAAATAAATGATGGTCTTTTTACTGTTACAGGTCGTAATCTTTTTGAGCTGCAGGAAAGCCCTACAGATACATCATTTACCACCTATGAAGTAATTAATGTACGTAAAAAGAATGCGGATCCTATTATTCCTAACATTCTCGAATTCAGTGATAATAACCGCAGGCTCCGTGTTCAGTTTGACATGAACGAACTGGATACCGGTACCTACTACTTTACCGCTACAGATGCCAGTGGCCTTACTACTGCAAATGGCAAGGAAAATACCTTTGTTGTAAAGTTCCGTAAAGCCGTAGACTTTGATGTTTCTGCCGGTTACACCTGTCCTATAATAATCTTTGGAGACAGAATGAAGAATTACCTTAATACTTCTGTTCTCCCTATTTCTGCAAATGTAAAAATTGCCCTTATGCCTTTCAAACGCCGCTTTGGTTATGTTGGTCTTGGCATTGATGCAACTTATTCACGCCTTATGACAACAACTGAAGGTTATGATCTGGATGGTAACTACATTACAGGTAATCTGATTGCCATTTATCAGCTGCCAATCCGTATTAAGAGCAAGAAAGATTCAACAAAGCTCCGCCATATTGCTACTCTGGAAGTGCATGCAGGAGGCGGACTTGCCATGTTTAATGATACAAAATTCCACTTCCCTCACAATATCAGTTCAGAACCTTTGAACAGTTTTGATTTCTGTGCTATGGCTGGAATAAGCGGTCAGGTTTATTTTACAAACCGACTTTATGCCGAAATTGGAGTCGACTTTGTAATGCCATTTATTCAGAGCCTTCCCATGGGCTACATAAAACCTGTAGCTGCAGTTGGCTGGCAGTTCTAACATCGAACCCGTCTTTCTTCCCTTTTGCGGTAAATGCTACAAAAATCCTTTCGGATTTTTGTTTAACGCATTTGCTATTTAGGGTTGAGAGGGCAATCACTAAACCAACATTCGATAATTTTCGTTAAATAAAAAAAAACTCGCTTTATAAGCGAGTTTTTACCGTTTACGGTTCCTGCGGGAATCGAACCCGCCTTTCAGCCTTGAGAGGGCCGCGAACTAAACCGATATTCGAAGGAACCAGTTGAACTATTTGATTGTTCCCGCAGGAACAACACAAAAAAAAACTGAACCATTTCTGATTCAGTTTTAGTTCCCCAAGGAGGATTCGAACCCCCACAGTCAGAACCAGAATCTGAAGTGCTACCATTACACAATCGGGGAATAAAAGTAAATAAGTGAGTATTAATATATTGATTAACACTCACTTTGTCAATAGGTCTTCAGCCTATTTTATTATTTTTTTGCAGTTTTTTTAGCAGCAGGCTTTTTTGCGGCCGGCTTCTTATCTGCAGTTTTGTTTACAGCTTTTGATGTAGGCTTCTTAGAAACCTTTGGAGCCTTTGGAACTGTTGTGTCTACTACAGAGTTGTCATCGCTTGCAAACTCTGAGCGAACATATTTATCTGCTTTCCAGTCGTTAATCCAGGTATTACCATCGATGCAGTAACGGAACTGGTATTCTTTATTTGTTTCAAGCTGCTTCTTTACTGAAAAAGAACCACTTGGATCTTTTTTCATTGGAATTGAAGTAGGATCCCAACTGTTGAAATCGCCTGCAAGGAATACTTTTGTTGCACCTGCAGCAGCTTCAGGATTTACTGTAAATACAACTGTACATTTTTTTCCATCGCTGGAAAAGGTTTTCTTTAATGACATATCAATCTCCTGTATTTTTAGTACGTTATAGAATAATTTTAATCTTATATTTTATTAAAATCAAGTATGTTGAAAAAACGTGTACTTTTCTGCATGGTATCCGCATTATGGATGGTTTCAGTAATGCTGGCGCGAAGGAACGAGGCGTGATTCAAAAACACTCGTTTTGTGGCTGCCGTTAGCGGCAGTTCCATAGTTTCTATGCCACAAAAGGCGTGTAGCGCATTATTGCGCGGTTTTGAATCACGAATCGTGACTGGGAGCAAGATTCTTTAATTTTTTATAATGCGAATACCCAGTTAGGAATATTATTTGTTCATCATAAAGATTTTACATAATATACGATCTGATAAGGTACTTACAAATCCAGCAGATTTTAGAGAACGGTCGGCAACAAGGGGGATTTCTTCGAGGACGTAATCGCCGGCGGAAATAACTATTTTTCCCTGGATGCTGCCCTGCTCTACGGCGCCCCAGCAGTAATCTGGAAGCTGAACTTCTACACGAACTGTATCAAGATTTTCTTTCATGGAAGCACCGCTTACGTAAGGTACTGTAAAAGTTCTTTCCGGCCAGGCTGGCTGCAGGCGAAGCATTTTTTCTGAAGAATTAAAAGAACGGATAAGATATGAATGAACCTTAAGTTCAAGAGAATAATCTGCAAAGTTTCTGAAGGCCCATTCCATAAGTTCTGTACCATCGTGAACACGGCCAGCCTGCCCTTCCTTTGTAGAGTTTCCAGGGCCGCCCATAGTTACTGATAAAAAGCGTGTCTCTCCACGAACTGCAGTAAGGGTAAGATTGTAGCCGCTTTCATCAATATATCCGGTTTTAAGACCATCACAGCCTTCAAGTTTACCAAGGAGAGGATTTGTGTTTTTTTGAGTAATTGGCATTGTAATTTTCTGAGGCAGTCCCTGAGAAAAATCCTGGGCAGCAGGCTTATCTCCAGCAGCAAGATTCTTTGCTTTTGGATAGGTAAAATCTAAAACGCTGTGAAAGCGATGCAGAGACGAAGGAAAACGAAGAAGATAGGCTGCGGCAAAATCTGCCATTTCACGGGCAGTTGTCTGATTAAGTTCACTATAACCTGAACTTTCTACAAAATGTGTATGCTCAAGACCAAGCTCAATGGCAGCTCTGTTCATTCTTTCTACAAACTCATCCATAGAACCACAGACTGTATAGGCAAGAGCATAAGCCGCATCGTTACCAGAACAAATTGAAAGACCTAACAAAAGTTCTTCCAGAGTTACCCTCTGCCCTTTTCCAAGAAACATAAGAGAAGAGTGAGGCGGCATATTGCAGGCCCAGCTTTCCGGTGGAAGAGGAATTACCTGGTCGTAGGAAAGGCGGCCTGCGGCAACTTCTTCTTCCACAACATACATTGCAAAAAGCTTGGTCATAGAAGCAGGAGGAATTATTGCATCTGCGTTTTTTTCATAAAGTACATTGCCATTAGAAACATCAATAAGAATTGCGGAGCGAGCCCAGACATCAAGCTGGGGCTGACCGATATTATATGGAAGAGGTTTGAGATACTGGTATTTTTCGGGATACTGATTCATCAGATAGTTTCCAAGACTAGCGAACTCCTGCGAAGTGAGATCCCGGGCATTTTGTGTTTTCTTAAAACTGACTGCACGTGAAGCAGTGAAGCCAAAAAAGCTGATTATCAGTAAAACTGCTGCGGCTGCAAAGATATGCCACAGGCGGATGCAGGATTTATTATTTTTCTCTGACATTATTTTCTCTCTATCGTAAATCTCTTAAAAGTGAATCAACTAAAACAAGAGCTGTCATTGCTTCTACAACAGGAACTATGCGGGGACAAAGACATACGTCGTGGCGCCCCTTAATCTGAAGCTCTGTAGATTCGTAGCTTGCATTACCTTCTTTATCAAAATCACTTGAACGCTTTACTGTCTGCTGAGGCTTAAAGATACTAGGCACGGGCTTTACTGCAAGACGGAAAACAATATCATTTCCACTACTGAGTCCGCCAAGAGTTCCGCCTGCATGGTTTGAATCAAAAACAGGCTTTCCGTATTCTGCATGCATAAAGTCGTTATTTGTACTTCCAAAGCTATCTGCTGCAGCAAAGCCGTCTCCAATCTCAAAGCCCTTTACTGCCCCAATGCTGAGCATAGCACCAGCCAGCTGGGCATCGAGTTTTTCAAATGCAGGCTCGCCAAGTCCAACCGGGCAGCCACTTACGAGGCATTCAATAACTCCACCCGCAGAGTCGCCGGCCGCACGAAGCTCTTCGATACGGGCATTCATAAGTACCGCAGCCTCATTATCCGGGGCACGAAGATTATTTTCTTCTATCTGACTGAGGTCCCGCTTTTCTGCACTAATACCTGCAGCACGGATTGTATACGCTGTAATCTTAATTCCTTTCTGAGCCAGCACCTGCTGTGCCACCGCACCCGCTGCAACTCTCGCCAGAGTCTCGCGTCCGCTCGAACGTCCGCCGCCGCGGTAATCACGGCAGCCCTTGTATTTAATATCATAAGTAAAATCAGCATGGCCCGGACGGAAGGTTAAATCAAGATTTCCATAATCACCGGAATGCTGAGAAGTATTTCTAACCTCAAGGGCAATAGGAGTTCCTGTAGTTCGTCCGTTAAAAACGCCGGAAAGTATTTCAACTTCATCAGCTTCTTTACGGGCTGTTACCGAAGCACTTTTTTCTCCCGTAACAGAACTGCCTGGACGGCGACGATTCAAGGCCGCCTGAATCATTTCTTTAGTAAGCTCGATTCCTGCCGGGCAGCCATCAATAACACAGCCCAAAGCCACCCCGTGACTTTCTCCAAAGGTTGTTACACAAAAACTTTTTCCGAATGTATTGCCGTTACTACTCATAGAAAACATTATAATAAAAAGTCTAGTTTAATTGAAGAGATTATATTATAATAATTCTATGGTGTTTAGTTTTTCAGCTGCAAGGCTCTTATTCTTTGTAAATTTTCCTCCAATTGTTTCCATTATCATTCTCGTTGCTTTTATTAAAACAAACGTTACCTTTTCAGATATAATTAACAGAATCTTTTTTGTTGCCTGTGCATCAGTTTTTCTGCTGGTTGTTGCAGACAGCACCCGCTTTGTAACTGCAAGAATGGATCATCCTACCTTCCTAAGATATTTTTCCAAAGATGTCGGCTATGTTCTTAGAGTTCTTGTAATTTTTTTAATTACATTAATTGCAAAACGCAGAAAGTCTCGTCACCCCTTTTTATATTCGCTTCCACTTCTCTTCTGTATAATCATCTGTATATTAAATACCTTACCATTTGGAAAAGGTCTTATGTTTACCTGCGATGATAACAACGTTTTTCACCGCGGTCCATTTGGTTATACTCCTCATTTAATATGTTTGATTTATTCACTTTTACTTCTCTATTATTCCTTTAAGAATTTTAGTCACAACAAATATGAACCTCTGGTAGTAATAATTATTGAGCTGGCTGCCTTTACTGCGATGGTTGTAGAAATGCTTTATGATTTTGATTTTGTTCTCTCGCAGGTTCTTGTTTCTTCTGTCATCTTCTATTATTTCTTCCTGATGACAATGACTTACAAGCGCGATACCCTTACACGCTTGCTGAACCGCCGCTGCTTTTATCTTGAAATCAATCATCTTAAGAAAGCAAAAATGATTATTCTTTCAATGGATTTGAATAACCTCAAGGTTTATAACGATACAAAAGGCCATGCAGCCGGAGACAGAGCCCTCGTTACTGTTTCTGAGATTATGGAAGATGTTTTTTCAAAGCATGCAAAGCTTTACAGAACCGGCGGCGATGAGTTTATGGCAATCTTCACAAAGCAAGATAAAAGCTTTATCGAAAAGCTTGTTGAAGTTTTTCAGACTGCTCTAAAGGCCACAGAATATATGGTTGCCTGTGGCCTTGCAGAATATACTCCTGGTGATGACATTGAAAAGGTTATTACTCTCAGCGACGAACGTATGTACTCACATAAAGTGAAATTAAAGAACAACGCTTCCTTTAAGAAAATATAAGCTCGCGCATATTATATTTTTTTTTACAATTACTGTTATTCTTTACAATTACTTAATATCTTCATTTATATTGAATAAAACCTCAAAAATCATTAAAATACTTCGCAAAATATATATATAGACTCAGGAGGTTATGTTATGAGTATTTTTCGTGGCGCTTTTACAGCTTTGATTACACCAATGAAAGCTGATGGTTCAGTTGATTTTGAGGGCTTCAGAAAAAATGTCAAACATCAGCTCCAGCAGGGTATTGATGGTCTTGTTCCACTTGGAACCACCGCAGAGACCCCTACCCTTGACGAAAAGCCGGGCAGCGAAGAGGATCAGATTATTCAGATTGTTTTCGAAGAAGTTCGTGCTTTTGAAAAAGAAACAGGAAAAAAGATTCCGGTAATTCTTGGTGCCGGATCTAACAATACAAAAGATGCAGTTATGTACTGCGAACGTGCAAAGGCAGCTGGTGCCGATGGTGCACTTGTTGTAACTCCTTATTACAACAAGCCTTCTAAGGAAGGTATCTATCAGCACTTTGCAGCAGTTAGCAAGGTTGGAATTCCAATCATCGTTTACAACATTGCAGGACGCACAGGTTTGAATATCCCAACTGATTTGCTTGCACGCATTGCAGAACTCCCTAACATCGCTGGTGTAAAGGAAGCAAGCGGATCTGTTGCTCAGATGATGGAAGTTATCGGTCAGATTAAGAACAAAAAGCCGGACTTCGCAGTTTTGAGCGGCGACGATGGTCTTACACTTCCTTTGATTGCAGCTGGTGGAGACGGAATTATTTCTGTTGCTTCAAACATGATTCCAGCTTTGATGCACGAATTGGCACAGTCTGCACTGGACGGAGACTTTAAGAAGGCCCGCGAGATTCACTACAGACTCGCACCATTCTTCAAGGCAGAGTTCTGCGACGGAAACCCTTCATCAATCAAATATGCAATGAACGTAAAGGGCATGCCGGCAGGTAGCTTGAGACTTCCATTGGTAGAAGTAACCGACGCTGCTAAAAAACAGATTGAACAGGCTATTAAGGACTGTGGTTTGTAGTTTTATAAGATGCTGAAACAAGCTCAGCATGACTGTCACCCCGAACTTGTTTCGGGGTCTAATTAAGGAGATTAATTATGAGTGAAAAGATAAAGGTAGGTGTACTTGGTGCTACTGGTATGGTAGGCCAGAGATATATTAAGTTGTTGGAAAACCATCCATGGTTTGAAGTTTCTTACGTTGCAGCAAGCCCTCGTTCTGCTGGAAAACCTTACTGTGAAGCAGTAAAGAACCGCTGGCTCATTGGTGCTGAAATTCCTGCAGGCGTTGCAAACCTCATCGTAGAAGATGCTAACGACGAAAAGAAGGCTCTTGGAAAGTGTCAGTTTGTATTCTCTGCCCTTGAAATGGGTAAAGATGAAATTAAGGCTTTGGAAGCTGCTTATGCCGCTGAAGGAATCCCTGTAGTTTCTAATGCATCTGCTAATCGCTGGACAGAAGATGTTCCAATGCTGGTTCCAGAAATCAACTTCTCTCACCTGGACGTTATTGAGGCTCAGAAAAAGCATCACGGCTGGGATAAGGGATTTATCGCTGTAAAGCCTAACTGTTCACTTCAGACATACATGATGCCGCTCCACGCTTTGATTCAGGCTGGTTACCCTGTAAAGAGAATGATCGTAACAACTCTTCAGGCTACTTCAGGGGCTGGATATCCTGGTGTTGCTTCATTTGATATGATTGATAATATCGTTCCATTTATTGGCGGCGAGGAAGAAAAGACAGAAAAAGAATGTCTCAAGATTCTCGGAAGCGTAAAGGACGGAAAGATTGAAAACGCAAGCTACCCTATCGTTTCTTCTACATGTACTCGTGTACCTGTAGTTGACGGACACACAGCTTGTGTAAGCCTCGAGTTTGATTTGCCAGATGACAAAAAGCCAAGCCTGGAAGAAATTGAGCGCGTATGGACATCATACACATCACTTCCACAGGAGCTCAAGCTTCCATCAGCTCCGGAGCATCCGATTGTTGTTCGCCATGAGGAAAACCGTCCTCAGCCACGCCGTGACCGCGAAACAGAAAAGGGAATGGCTTGTGTAATCGGACGTCTCCGCCCATGTAACGTATTCGACGTTAAGTTTGTAGCTCTCAGCCACAACACAAAGCGTGGTGCAGCACTCGGTGGAATCTTGAATGCTGAACTTTTGAAGGCTAAGGGATTCTTCGGCTAATAAAAAATAGATTGAAAGCTCGCCCTTCGACTCCGTTCAGGGGCGGGAAGGCTGCTTGCAATGACATCAAACGGTGGTTTGACTGGTTCGGCCACCGTTTTTTTATTAACAATTTTTTATCTTGATATGATAAATCATAGAGTATATAATTGAAAAAATGGAAGGATTTAAATCAGCAATTCGTAATATACGAACAAGCATCTTTTCACCAAAAGTTTCTCTCGAAAAAAGAATTACCTATGCCATGGTTTTCTGTGCCATGTTTGGAGAGCTTTTTGGTTTTATTGAATCTTTCTTTATTGGCCTTCCTTTAATAGCCGTTTTACTTCCCCTTATTTCATTTGTAATTCTGGTTATTCTTTCTTTCTGGGGTCTTAACACTAAAAAAACAAGACTTTTTGCAACCGTTGCAATTTCCATTACTGCATTAATCATTTTCCCCCTGATGTTCTTTGCAAATGCAGGGCTTCACGGTGGAATGCCTTATTATTTCCTGCTTACTGCAGTATGTACGGCACTTGCACTTAGAGGAAGAACAAGAATATGTCTTTTTGTTCTGATTCTTGCAGAATATACAGGTCTTTTCTTTTTATACAGATATTTTCCACAGGGCTTTATTCCAATGTCGCATGAAGATGCTTTTGTTGATCAGTTATGCAGCATGCTTCTTGCAAGCCTTGTACTCTTCTCTTTTTCTTTTATTGTTTCAAAACAGAATCATCATGACAGACAGAAAATTGAGCAGCTTTCTCTGCTTTATGAACATCAGGCAAATACAGATGAATTAACTGGTCTTTTCAACCGCCGCTACTTCAACAATTTCTTAAAACTTGCAATTCTTACTCTTGGTGATACAGGAAAGCTTCATATTGCCATGTTCGACATTGATGATTTTAAGTATGTAAATGATAAATACGGACATCCTTTTGGAGACACCGTTTTAAAACAGTTTGCTGTAATTCTTAATGAAACTATTAATGACGGTGTAACAGCCTGCCGCTATGGTGGAGAAGAATTCCTGCTTCTGATTCCTAAGAAAAATAAAGATGAAGCCCTTTCTCTCGTTGAAGATGTTCTGAAAACAACCCGTGAAAGAATCAAGCTTGATGAAAATAAATTCGTTACTGTAAGCGCAGGCTTTATGACCTGTACTGAAGAAATGACTTATGACCTTTTGCTGCAGGAAGTTGATAAAAAACTTTATATGGCAAAGCACATGGGTAAAAACAGAGTAGAATTTTAATTTATTTCTTCCCGATTATTATCATGGTTCTTGCATGCTCATTATATGGAGAAAGATCATAATCTCCATAAACATCTGCTTTTGAAAAACCAAATTCTAATAATTTATCTCTGAGAAAAGTTGCAGGATAAAGTCTTTGTATGAAAGTATGATCAACTACAGGCTTTGTAGTATCACCGGTCAGAGGATATAAAATCCACTGAGATTCAAGCCCTTCCCAGGCACCGGTTACTTCAAAATGAGTTACAACCTTATAACCTGCCCTCTCAAATTCTTCACCCGGAGTCCAGTACATAACGGCAGTTTCACGGCTGGTGCATTCCATTATAAAAGTTCCATCCGGCTTAACGCTTTCTGCAATGTTATGTAAAATCTGCAGGTCTTCTTCAACTGTCTCACAGTAACCAAAGGAAGTATAAAGATTTACAGCACAGTCAAACTGATCTGGAGCATGCCAGTTTCTAAGGTCATGATTTATAAGAGTAAGAGGAACTCCTTCTGCTTCGGCAGAGTCGCGGGCTGCATCAAGTTCACTCTGGATTATATCTACACCGGTTACATCCAGGTTCAAAGCCGCAAGCTCTACAGAAATACGGCCGAGTCCGCAGCCCGCATCCAGAACTTTTGCCCCATCTTTAAGATGAGCAAGATCTTTTACATACTGGGCTACAGCCGGAGCTTCGGCCCAGCGGGCATCGTCGAACATAATCGGCGCAAATTGAGTCCAAAAAC
>SFOB01000135.1 GCA_004554075.1 Treponema sp. | reverse complement strand
AATGGAAAACCATTCAATTATGATATGAAAAACATCGTTAGAACACAAGACCTTGATCCTATTTATATGGAAACGGGAGCTTTCTTTATTTTCCGCAAAGAGGTGTTCACCGAATTAGGACAGAGAATCGGAAACAAACCCTATATTTATGAGATTGACCAATTTGAAGCTGTAGACATTGATACAGCTGAGGATTTTGAGTTTGCCAAGGCTGTGGCTATGTATTTTGACAGCCTAAAAAAATAGGACTTGTCATAATCAAGTCAGGAGGAACAATATGAAAAATGTAAAAGTATTGGACTGCACACTGAGAGACGGTGGTCGAATCTTAGATTGTGCTTTTCCTGATCAGGAAATAAAGGAAATTTCTGAAAAACTTGCCAATGCAAAAATTGATATTGTCGAAGTTGGTTTTCTACGTGATTGGAGAAAAGTAAATTATCAGGGGGATAGCACATTCTTTACTGACGTTGAACAGATTAGGCCATTTGTTGACAAGAGTAAAATCGGTGTAATGTATGTTGCGTTTATCGATTTTGGTATGTGCGATATTGATACCCTAAAACCATGTGATGGTACATCAATTGATGGTATACGATTTGGTTTCACAAAGAAAAACTATGATGAAGCAAAAGAAGAGGTTATCCGTTGGGCACGAGTAATTAAAGAGAGGGGATACAAACTGTTTGTTCAAGGTGTAAATTCCTTGAATTATACAGATAGAGAACTTCTTGAAATCGTGGACATGGTTAACGAAATTCATCCATATAGTTTCGGTATTGTAGACACTTATGGTGCTATGTACATGGATGATGTGGATCGTCTTTATGGCTTAATTGACCATAATATGCTTCATGATATTTGTATCAATTTTCATTCACACAATAATTATCAGCTTTCCTTTGCATTTGCACAGGAGGTCATTAAGCTCAGCGGTTCAAGCTCTAGACAGATTATCATCGATGGTACACTTGGTGGTATAGGTAAGGTCGCCGGAAATCTGAACACAGAGCTTATTGTTGATTTTCTTGTTCGAAAAAAGAATTATGATTATGAGTTTGAAGATATTCTCGATATGCTTGACGATTATATTTATAAATATTCACTAGAACACAAATGGGGCTATTCGACAGCTGCTATGATGGCAGGTGTTTATAAATCTCATCCGAACAACGTTATTTACCTTACCGAAAAGTTTAGATTAGATACTAAGGATATTGGAAAAATCCTTTCAATGATTGACCCGGCAGCAAGACAGAGATACGATTATGACAATATTCAGAGACTATACACTGAGTATGTTGCTGATAAGGTTGATGACTATGAAGCTATTCAAAAACTAAAAGAGACTGCTGAAGGAAAAGAAGTATTCCTAATGGTACCTGGCAATACATTAAATACACATCGAGAGCAGATTGACAGATATATTCAAGATAACAAACCGGTGATTATTAGTGTTAATTTTGTTGCAGATGAACCTTCTGCGTATGCTTTCTTTGGAAATGCCAAGAGATATGGTAATTTAAAAGCAAAGAGAGATAAACGTAAGGTTATTATTTCTTCTAATGTCAAGGCTGATAACGAAAATGATATTGTAGTTAACTATCATAGCCTTATTAATAGAGGCTATAAGTATTTTGAGAACTCAACTATAATGTTATTAAATCTATTAAAGAGAGTTAATCCTTCTAAGATAACAATTGCAGGATTTGACGGATTTGATTTAAAGAGCGAAAAGAACTATTGCGACAGTTCGTACCAGAACGAGCGTCATATTGATGAATTCGAAGTTTTGAATAAAGAGATTAGCACAATGTATAAAGAGATTGTAGAAACAATGTCGCCTAATTGTGATTTTAAGTTTATAACACCAAGTGTATATAGTAAGTTACTTTGAACTATATAAATGCATGTATTATGGTAAACAAAACATAGCATTACCGGATTTGAGGAATTTCCACAATGATTAAATATTTAGTAATGGACGTTGATGGTACGTTAACAGATGGAAAAATATATATGGGTAATGATGGGGAAATGATGAAAGCCTTCGATATAAAAGACGGCTGTGGAATTCATGACATCCTTATTCCGGCTGGAATTACTCCTGTTATTATTACTGGCCGTTCCAGTAAAATACTAAAAAATCGCTGTAAGGAACTAGGAATAGAGAACTTACATCAGGGTATTAGAAATAAAATCGAAAAACTTCTGACCATTACCACGGATTTATCAACTGTGGCATATATCGGTGATGATATTAATGATCTTTCTTGTATGGAGCCTGTAAAAGCTGCGGGTGGTTTGGTCGGATGTCCCGCTGATGCTGTGAAAAAAGTAATCGAACTTGCAGATTTCGTAAGCTTAAGAGAAGGTGGTAATGGTGCGGTAAGAGAATTTATTGAATGGCTAGTGGAGGAAAAACGACAATGTACGATTATTTAATAGTAGGATCTGGATTATATGGATCCATTTTTGCGCGTGAAGCAACAAATAAAGGATATAAGTGCCTTGTTATCGACAAACGTGATAACGTAGGCGGGAATATATATACAGAAAAAGTGGAAGGGATAAATGTGCATAAATATGGTGCACATATCTTCCACACCAATAACCAGAAGGTTTGGGACTACATAACCAAATTTGCTACCTTCAACCGATTCACTAACTCCCCAGTGGCTAATTATAAAGGGGAACTTTACTCCCTGCCATTCAATATGTACACATTCAATAAAATGTGGGGGATAGTCACACCTGAAGAAGCTGCTGCAAAGATTGAAGAGCAGAGAAAAGAAGTAAATGGTGAACCGAAGAATTTGGAAGAACAGGCTATCTCTTTAGTGGGAAGAGATATCTACGAGAAGTTAATCAAGGGGTACACCGAAAAACAGTGGGGTAGAGATTGTAAGGATCTTCCTGCTTTTATCATCAAGCGAATTCCTGTTCGGCTCACTTTTGATAACAACTATTTCAACGCTCTCTACCAGGGAATCCCAGTCGGTGGATACACCAAGATGATTGAGAACATTCTTGATGGAATTGAAGTAAGACTTGGTGAAGATTATCTGATGGATAAAGCTAAATGGGATGGTATGGCAAAGAAGGTTGTCTATACTGGTCCTATAGATGCTTATTTTGATTATTGTTCGGGTTATTTGGAGTATCGTTCCGTTCGTTTTGAGAACGAGCTGCTTGATAAGCCAAACTTCCAGGGCAACGCTGCTGTTAATTATACAGATAGAGAAACACCTTGGACCCGTATCATCGAGCACAAGTGGTTTGAGTTCGGTAAGGACGAGAATGGTAAGAAATTGGAGAAAACGGTAATAAGTAGAGAGTTTAGTTCAGAATGGAAACCGGGAGATGAGCCTTATTACCCTGTGAACGATGAGAAGAATGCTGCTTTGTACAAGAAGTACAAGGAACTGGCGGATAAGGAAGAAAATGTAATCTTTGGTGGAAGACTTGGAGAGTACAAATATTATGATATGGATGCTATAATTGCGTCTGTGTTGGAAAGGTGTGAAAAAGAGCTCTGATGAATAAAGTAGTAAAGAATTATCTTTATAATCTTTCATATCAGATATTGGTTTTAATTGTACCACTAATAACTACTCCATACGTTTCCAGAGTTTTAGGAGCAAAAGGAGTTGGTACTTTTTCATATACAAATTCAATCGTTCAGTATTTTATTCTGTTTGGATGTATAGGACTGAATTTATATGGACAAAGAGAAATTGCTTATGTTCAACATGAGAAAGAAAAGAGAGACAAAGTATTCTGGGAATTAGTAATCCTAAGAAATATTACGGTTTCTATTTCTTTAACCGTCTTCTATTTCACTCTTGCTTCTCATGGAAAGTATGCGTCTGTTTTCTTTATCATGTGCCTTGATATACTTGCCTCTATGGTAGATATATCCTGGTTCTTTCAGGGAATAGAAGATTTCAAGAAGATAGTAGTCAGAAATTTCATCATCAAGATTGTTGGAGTAGCTCTTATCTTCTTGTTTGTTAAATCATCTGATGACTTATTGCTTTATGCTATTTGCCACTCAGCTACTCTTTTCCTTGGTAACTTATCAATGTGGGCTTATATACCAAAACTCGTTGGTAAGGTAAAAGTAAGAGAACTTGAAATAAAGAAACATATCAGACCTACAATTATTCTTTTCCTTCCTCAAATAGCAACTTCTATTTACACGGTTCTTGATAAGACAATGATTGGTTTTCTCACTGGTGTAGAAGAGGAAGTTGCGTATTATGAGCAAGGACAAAAAATTGTAAAGATTGTTATGGCTTTGGTTACCTCCTTGGGCACAGTAATGATGCCTAGGGTTGCAAATCTATTTAAGCAAAATGAGATGGAAAAAGTTAAGAACTACTTATCGAAATCATTCAGATTTGTTTTCTTCTTGTCTTTTCCCATGACATTCGGACTGATGGCGGTGAGTTGCAATATCGTTCCGTGGTTTTTTGGATATGGTTATGACAAGGTTGTTCCAAATATGATGGTCATTGCACCGATTCTTGTGATAATTGCATTGAGCAACATCATGGGGACACAGTACCTTTTACCAGCAGGAAGACAAAAGGAATATACGATATCTGTAGTGACGGGATGTGTTGTCAATTTTTCTCTTAATTTACTTTTGATTCCGTTCTTTCTTTCTATTGGCGCAGCAGTAGCTACTGTTATTGCGGAAACTAGTGTTACAGGCGTACAAGTATTCTTTACAAGGAAAGACTTTAAGTTTGGAGAGATAATAAGTAGTAATAAACACTATATTATTTCTTCGCTAATCATGTTTGTACCTATATATTTGTTGGCAAGGTATCTGCCTTCTTCAATAGTGAATACATTCATCTGTGTATCAGTAGGTGGTTTGATTTATGTAGGTTTATTGTTTGTGATGAAGGATGAAACACTGTTTGAGGCGATAGATAAGATAAAAGGAAAGCTTGTAAAAAAATAACCGACTCCACGGAAACCTTGTTCTACTTGTGCTTTTTCAATGTTGATTTAAATTATAACGAGCGCTTTATTTCGGGGTGGATTTTAAAACCCAGATTAATACCTCATAATTAGATATATAAAAAGCAAGCATTTTACTCTATTTTATGCTAGCTAAATCTA
>SFOB01000134.1 GCA_004554075.1 Treponema sp. | reverse complement strand
CGCTACTGCGCTAGTATGGATAATATTCTTGTTGTTCTCAGTGGTATGAGCAATATGGATCAGCTGCGTGACAATATGTCATATATGAAGGACTTTGTTCCTCTCAATGCAGAAGAGCAGGCTTGTGTTCAGAAGGCTACAGAGCTTATTAAATCTACTATAGCAATTCCTTGTACTGCCTGCCGCTACTGTGTTGATGAAACAAACGGCGGCTGCCCTATGAAAATCAATATTCCACGTATGTTTGAGCTTTACAACGAAAGCAAGCGTTATGGGGTTGCTTCTTATAAGTGGCATTATAATGAAGAGCTTAAAAAGACCGGTAACCCTGCTGAATGTGTAGGCTGTGGAAACTGCGAAGGCCACTGTCCTCAGAAAATCAGTATCATAGAGCAGCTGAAAACTGTAGCAAAAACCTTTGGCTGATAGCTGCCGGCAAAGCGCCGTAAATCACCGTATTATAAATAAATTTGTAAATCTTGAATTCCTCTGTTACAATAGTATAATACGGTGAGTAGTTATATGAAAAAACGTATTATTTCCCGATTTGTTTTTGCACTTGTTTGTTTTATTTCTCTTTTTGCCTTTACTTCTTGTAACGAAAAAGAAGTTCCTCCCCGAATCTATCTTGATGATGATTTTTACTGGGCACTAACTGATGCAGACAGCATGCCGGAAGACGCTGAAAACCTTAAATTTGAGCATCTTGATAATATGGGCTACAAGAATCTTATGGATCTTGTAGGTATAGATGGAAAATATATCTGGCTTAAGGCTGAGTTTGAACTGATTCCTGAATTAAAGGATGATGACCTTTCAATGGTTATTCCTTACCTTCATTACGCAGATATTCTTTATCTTAATGGTAAATATATTGATGATTATGGTGTAATGGGCGAAAGTCCGGATGATCCTGTAAATCAGGAAGCGGGTTATGTTGCCCATCTTTTTGATTTTCCTGAGTTATATCTGAATCAAAACGGAAAGAATACTATTCTTATTAAAGTGCAGTGTCTTGGACATGCAACTATTACAGACGGAGTCTTTATAGGTCTTCGACAGGATGGCTGGCGTACTTCTGATAATATGACCTTCTGGCGCAGCCGTTTTTATATCTTCTTTGAAGGTGTAATGATTCTCTGCGGGCTTTTCTTCCTCATGCTTTACTTTATTTATAAAAGAGAAGTCAGCTACCGCCGTTTTGGCTTTTTGAACCTGTTGGCAGCACTTTTCTTTTCTGTATTTTTTGTTACAGATTTGCCATGGGCCGGCTTCCACGGAGGGGTTCCTTTCTTCTATTATGTAAAGTTTGCTAAAAGCATCTGTTTCTTTGCTATGGCTTTTGTTTTTTCTATGTTTATTTGTGCTTACATCGAAAAGAAGCTTAAGCCATATCAGATTGCAATACAGTATTTATCCTTTATATTAAGTACAATTGCGGTAATTCTTGCGCCCGATTATCTATGGCTTGTAAGGTACACATTGCTTTTAATTCCGCTTTCCTGTTTAGGACTTTTTATTTCTATTGGTTATGCAATTGTTGCAGCAATAAAGGCCGAGCCTACAATAAAGTCTAAAGCCCAGATTCTTTTATATGCAATATTTTTCCTTGTGATTGTAATGGGAATAGATGTTTTTATAAAAGGTGCCCTAAGAAACATTAAGCTGCCATTTATTTCTATTTTTGGGTGGACAGGCGTAATCATAATCTTCTTTGTTTATTTCTGTACTGATTACAGCAGAATTGCAAACCGCCTTGAATATTTGAATCATAGCCTTGAAGATGAAATTAAACTTCAGACAAGAAAACTTACAAATGTAAACGAAAAGCTTGAAAACGACAGAGAAAAGTCTCTAAAAGATATGCGCATGGCTGCCATTGTTCAAAAGAAGTATTTCCACGCGCCGGAGCATTCACTTAAGAACTGGGATTACGCTGTACGCTATGAACCACTTTCTCTGGTTTCCGGCGACCTTTATAACTTCTATCATGAAGGTGAGGATTTAAACGGTATTTCTTTGTTTGATGCCTCTGGTCATGGAGTTGCAGCAAGCCTTGTTACTATGCTTGCAGAAAATATTATTCAGCAGACCTTTAATGAATTGTTAAAGAGCGGAGAAAGTCTTGCAGAAGCTCTTAAGCTGATTAATGAACGCTTTATAGAAGCTAAAGGTGAAATTGATAATTATCTTACAGGTATTCTTTTGAGTACCAGAGAAAATAAAGATGGAACCTGCACACTTACCTTGTCTAATGCAGGACATCCATATCCTCTCTTTTATAATTCTGAAGAGCAGACTGTAGAAGAACTTCTTCCAACTGCTGATATGCCTTATACAGGTCCTGTAGGCCTTAGCGGACTTAATGTTGAATATTCAGAAATGAAGTTCACCATGAAAAGCGGCGATATTCTCTTCCTCTATACTGATGGTATTACAGAAATGGCCAATAAGGAAAAAATAGAGTTTGGAATTGAACCGATAAACCAGATTATTGGAAAGAAGCATGAAGATTCCGCAGAAGACATAATGACCGCCATTATGGAAAAAATGGAACACTACATCTCAGGCATGCCGCGCGTAGACGACGTTTCAGTAATCATCTTAAAAAGAGTTTAGGTTAACAAAAAAAATCCAGTTGCTCCCGTGAAAAATGCCTGTCGCCAACGGGGATGATGTTGTCGCCAGTCATTTTTCACTCCGCAACTGGATTTTTTTTATAATTTCGATAAAGTCGGCAAGCACAGCTTGCCTCTGTGCCATTTTTTCGATAATCCTAAAACAATCCTTTCGGATTGTTTTTTAACGGATTTTCGATTTTAGGCATTTTTAAGCTGCTTACTGAAGGTCTGTACACCCTCAATAACGAGGATTACAGCGAGCACTGCCATAGCGAGTGCGAAAATCAGCTGGAACCAGTTGCCCCAGAAGAAGGCACCTTCGGCACCGGCTGTCATTGCTGCAACTTTCTTGTAGATTGTAAGAACAAGCTGTGTCAAAGTAGCGGCAAGCATGAAGATCATTGGGATGAAGAACATCTTGTTGTTCTTACCTGCCTGACCAAGCCATGCAGCAACTGCCATCAAAGCAATACCTGCGAGAAGCTGGTTAGCAGCACCAAAGAGACCCCAGATTGCAGAAAGCTTAAGACCTCCAAGGATACAACCAATCAATACCATGATTCCTGTACCAAAGAGTGGGTTAGCAAGAAGCTTGCGGATTCCCTTAGCGTCTTTCCATGTTGCTTCGCCTTCCTTAAGGAAGAGTTCTGAGAACATAAAGCGGCTGAGACGTGTACCAGTGTCAAGAGAAGTAAGAGCGAATACAGAAACTGCAAGTGTGAGTAAAGCGTAGATTGTATTGTATACACCTGAACCTTCTTTTCCAAAGAGTGTAGCAAGACCAGCACCGAATGCAGCAGATGGAGAACCAAAGCCACCGTTCTTGTACTTGTCGAATACCATACCAACAGCGATCAAAGAAATGATACCGAGGGCAGATTCAATAAGCATTGAACCGTAACCGATAGCCTTTGCGTGGCTTTCGTTGTCCAGCTGCTTAGAAGAAGTACCTGTAGAAATCAATGAGTGGAAACCAGAACATGCACCACATGCAACTGTAATGAACAAAGCAGGGAACATAGTTCCAAGACCTGTCTTCCAGCCAGTGAATGCAGGAATTGTAAAGGTTGCGCTTCCTGTGATTGGTGAGCTTACGATTCCAACCAATGCGAGAGCGATCATAGCATAAAGAAGGAATGAAGAAAGGTAGTCACGTGGCTGAAGCAAAATCCAAACTGGTACCAGAGAAGCAATTGCGATATAAAGACCAATGAATACAATCCATGCTGTGCGGCTCATAGCAAAACCAAAGTTCAAACCAAGAACTGTGATAAGTACGATACCAACGATTCCGATGATTGTAGCTGGGAGAGTCTTAAGACCACACTTGTTTGTAAGTACACCATAAATGATAGCAAGTACAATAAAGAGAAGAGAAATCATAGCTGTTGACTGGTTTCCGTTAGGATTCTTAACAAAACCGAAAGAACCTGCAGCTGTGAAGAATGTACCTGCAACAACGTTTACGAATGAAGCAATTACGAGAATCAATACGAGAAGAGCAAAGATGATGAAAAGCTTCTTAGCCTTTGAGCCCATAGAAGACTTAATGATTTCACCAACAGACTTTCCGTCATTGCGGAGAGAAGCAAAAAGAGAACCAAAGTCCTGAAGACCGCCGAAGAAGATACCTCCGACAACACACCACAGGAATACTGGAACCCATCCGAAAACGGCAGCCTGAATTGGGCCGTTAATTGGACCTGCACCTGCAATAGATGAGAAGTGGTGTCCCATCAAAACGGCAGGCTTTGCCGGAACGTAGTCTACACCGTCAGTCATTTCGTTAGCCGGTGTCTTTTTTGCAGGGTCAATTCCCCACTGCTTTGCAAGCCATGAGCCGTAGAAAATGTAGCCGGCCAAGAGCAAAACGATTGCAGCAATAATAATTAATAATGCTGTCATTTGAACTTACCTCCTCGTAAATTCATATAAGAAGTTTTTATTAATTCAAAAAAATCACGACGGATTTTTTAAATTCTTTTTAATCAGCTTTGCAAAATCCTTGCCCTGGCGGTTGGAATAAAGTGCCGGGCTGCCCTTTGCGTCAAAACTGCCAAGGTCTGCAACTGTCAGTTTAAAGTGACTCCAGCCGTGAAAAGAGAATTTATAGGATTTATAAAGCTTTGTTTTTTTGATTTTGATTTTTGTTTCGTCTGAGAGTTTGTCTGCAAGAATAATAAGGGTCACGTCTGAGTTGCGGTGACCTTCTTGAGGATGAACCTTTGCAAGGCCTGTATTCCAGGCTGTATTTACAAGTTCATCGAGTTTTTCGTCTGTTAAATCTGAAAGACTTGCAAAATATACGAATTCGTTTGAGTCTATGTCTGCAATGTGAGCTGAGCGGACAAGAAAATACTGTTCGTTATGTGAGCGGAACTCTGCTTCTGCGCAGAAGGGAGGGGTTACATCTTCTTTTTTTATTGTGTAGTACTGCTGGAAAGCCGGCAGTATCTGGTTTAATGCATAAAAAGAATCCATCTTTAATATACCTAACAATTTTAAGTATAAGTAAAGATGGATTAAGTGTCAAT
>SFOB01000041.1 GCA_004554075.1 Treponema sp. | reverse complement strand
GAGTGGATTGAAGGTATTCTCTTCAACGGTAAAGAAGTTATCATTCCAACTTATGACTTCCATACAGGAACTTCATATTTTGAAGATAAGAATAAGTTGACTCTCA
This sequence comes from Treponema sp., assembly GCA_004554075.1. Taxonomy (GTDB): domain Bacteria; phylum Spirochaetota; class Spirochaetia; order Treponematales; family Treponemataceae; genus Treponema_D. The sequence goes on along the minus strand of SFOB01000041.1, from coordinate 19,870 downwards.
AGGAAAATGAGATTTTGATTCTGGAAGGTATCCACGGTTTGAACGATAAGCTCACTCCAAAGGTTGCTCCTGAACTCAAGTTCAAGATTTACCTTTCTGCCCTAACCCAGCTTAACCTGGATGACCACAACCGCATTTCTACAAGTGATAACCGCCTTATCCGCCGTATTGTCCGCGACAACAACTTCCGCGGTAAGCCGGCTGCAGGAACAATTGAAATGTGGCCAAGTGTTCGCCGCGGCGAAGAGCTTCATATCTTCCCGTTCCAGAACAATGCGGATGCCGTTTTGAATACAGCTTTGGATTATGAGCTTTCGGTTCTCCGTGTTTACGCAGCACCACTGCTCCGTCAGGTTACTCCAATGCAGAAGGAATATGCTGAGGCAAGACGTCTGCTCCAGTTCCTCGAGAACTTCGCAACAATCTCGCCAAGCGCCGTTCCACCTCGCTCAATCATCCGCGAGTTCATCGGCGGCTCTGCGTTTAAGTATTAGTTGTAAGTTTATTCTTGACTTCATCGAGGAGCTCAGCCTCCTCATAATCAACAGCTTGCTTCCAGTCGGCAAGCTGTTTTTCTTTTAACTTTTCAAGGGCAGTTGTTTTTTTCATGCACTCCCGCAGCACTTCTCTCTTCTGCTCAGTAACAAGCTTTGCCTGGGCAAGCTGCTTTAGTAGTTCTTCTTTCTGATACTCAAGAAGATTATTGTACTGGCTCTGGGCCATTACATCCTGGAAATTTAGAGAGCCTTTCATCTGGGCTTTTACTGCAGCGTAGTTCTGGGCTATTTTTTTGAGGTTGTCGTTTATTTCTGTTTCAACAGCAAGAGCCTTGGCTAGTTCGCCTTCTGCCTGCTGCTTTTCAAAGTCGCGGAATTCGAGGACTTTCTGGAGTTCAAAAACAAATTTCTTTGCCATATGGATTGCTTCGCTGCGCTCGCAATGACGCTATGATTCAGTCTGTTTTAAACTGTCGGTAATCTGTGCTGTATAGGGAATATCCAGAGCAGGAGCTTCAACATATTCACTTTCCGGAATCTCAATACCTGTTAGGGCAGAAAGTTTTTCCAGAGTTTCCTTCATAGGACATGGCTCATACTCTTCCTGTTTAAGGAATTCTTCTATTTCCATGTGCTTATTGATTGCTTCATCAATTTCAGGAGAGTTACCCTTCTGATAGATTCCCGCTGTAATCATTGTTTCGTTTTCTGTATAAGTAGACATCCAGGTGCGGAGGCGGCCAACAGCCTTTCTAGTCTGAGCACCGCTTACACGTTTAGACAAACGTGAAATAGACTGAAGTACATCAATTGCAGGATAATGGTAAGCCTGAGCTAACTTACGGTTCAATACAATATGTCCGTCCAGAGTACCACGAACCTTATCTGTAATAGGCTCGTTCATATCGTCACCATCAACGAGGACAGTATAGAAAGCTGTAATTGAACCTTTTTGATTTGTACCCGAGCGCTCCAGCAGTTTTGGAATCATATCAAATACGCTTGGCGGATATCCCTTCTGTGCAGGAGGTTCTCCGTTTGCCAGACCTATTTCGCGCTGGGCATGAGCAAAACGGGTAACTGAATCCATCATCAGCATAACATCTTTTCCCTGATCGCGGAAATATTCTGCAACGGCGGTACAAACCTGAGCAGCACGGAGACGGCAGATTGAAGGCTCATCGCTGGTGGCAACAACTAAGACAGAACGCTTCATACCTTCTTCACCAAGGTCACGCTTAACGAAGTCTAAAACCTCGCGGCCACGTTCACCAATCAATCCGATTACATTTATATCAGCATCTGTATTGCGGGCAATAATACTAAGAAGTGTAGACTTTCCAACACCAGAACCCGCAAAAATTCCAAGACGCTGTCCCTTTCCTACAGTAAGAAGAGAGTCTATAGCACGAACGCCTGTTGTAATGCGGCGGTTAATGTCTGTTCTTTCATTTGGAGAAGGCGGATTTGCAACAGCAGGATAATAAGTATCCGGAACAATTTCCCCCTTATCATCACAGGGACGTCCGCTTGCATTAATCATTCTGCCTAAAAGATTTGGTCCAACAGGAACCATAAGAGTACGTCCGGAAGCAACAACTTCGCAGCCAACTTCAATTCCCTTTGTTTCGCCGAATGGAGCAAGTTTTACAGTTTTTTCATTAAGGCCGACAACCTCTGCCTGAAGCAGTTTTCCATCACGAAGTTTGATAGTACACATTTCGCCGATAACCGAACGAGGTCCTTCACTTTCAACTTCAAGACCTTTTACTGCAGTTACGCGGCCTGTGTAGAGGATTGTTTCTGCATCAACAACTTTTTCGAGATATTTTGTAAAATTAAATTCACCAGTATAAGAAGAACGCACAGCCCCACCCCCGCTCTACTTACCTTACTCGGCCGAAGTAAGAGGATCTGAACGCTTGATATTTTTAACAGGAGAAACTTCGAGAATCTTATTTTCAAGCTCAGTAAGCTGACTTGAAATACGTGCATCAATAGCACCAAAGTCAGTTTCTACAATACAGCCACCCTTTTCAACAGAAGAATCTTCCTGAACAGTAATGCCCTGAACATTTTCAACATGCTGAATAAACTCATCTGCATGAGCGGTTGTAAGCTTAACATCTTCAATATTAACACGAAGGGTTACATTACCACGAGTCTTAACCTTACGCAAAGCAGCAACTGTATTTGCCATGATAACGTTCTTCTGATTTTCAGAAAGAATCTTAATAACCTTGCGGGCCATCAAAATTACAAGTTCAACAATCTGACTTTCTGTATCCTGCAGGATTTCTTCACGGCGCTGCATAACTGCTTCGAGGATTTTATGCATACGTTCAATAAGACGCTCAACTTCGGCTGAACCTTTATCAAAGCCTTCCTGACTTCCCTGTTCAAAACCTTCATTGCGTGCTTCTGAAACAATCTTATCGTGCTGAGCATTTGCCTCTGCAACAATCTGTGCAGCTTCTGCTTTTGCCTTTTCTATGATTGCAGCCGCTTCATTTTCTGCATCAGCTTTAATAACTGCGGCCTGGTCTGTCTGGCGTTTAACTTCTGCGAAGGCAGTATCTTCAGCTTTCTTTATAATCTGATCAGCTTCTGCCTGAGCCTGAGTAAGCATCTGCTTTTTCTCCTGCTCAAAGTTTGCCTTATACTCTTCTGCTTCGCGGCGCAAATCTTCTGCGGTAGGCCCGGTGTATTCTTCTTCTTCCTGTACCTCTACATCTTCAATTGGAGAATAATCCTTGTAAAGAGGAAGCATTACCTTTTCTTCTATATTTTTTGCTTCGCCGGGGCGAAATACAGTTTTTGCCATTTCTTCCTACCCTCGCACAATTTTATGATACAAGCTCGTCCTCACCAGAACGTGCAATAACGATATCACCGTTGTCTTCAAGACGTCGGATGATAGATACGATCTTCTGCTGAGACTCTTCAACGTCCTTCAAGCGGACAGGTCCCATGAATTCCATATCTTCCTTAAGCATAGATGCGGCACGCTTAGACATGTTACGGAAGATTTTATCCTGTACTTCGGTATCAACAGACTTAAGCGCTTTTGCGAGTTCCTGCTGGTCGACATCGCGGAGTACCTTCTGAATAGCACGGTCGTCGAGCATAACGATATCTTCGAATACGAACATTCGCTTTTTGATTTCCTCTGCAAGATCCGGATCGTCCTCTTCGAGAGATTCGATAATAGACTTTTCAGAAGAACGGTCAACAAGGTTGAGGATTTCAACGATTGCTTCAACACCACCGGCAGCAGTGTAGTCTTCTGAAGACAGTGTAGAAAGTTTCTTTTCCAATACGCGTTCAACATCACGCAATACATCTGGTGAAGTTCGGTCCATTGTTGCAAGACGTTTAGAAACTTCAGCCTGCATATCTTCCGGAAGGTTCTGCATGATTACGGCAGCCTTTCCAGGTTCCAGGTAAGCAAGAATCAAGGCAATTGTCTGCGGATATTCCTGCTGAATAAAGTTGAGCAGGTGGGCTGGGTCTGTACGGCGGATAAAGTCGAACGGACGAACCTGAAGACTTGAAGTAAGGCGGTTGATGATATCGATGGCTTTCTGAGAACCCAGAGATTTTTCGAGGAGCTCGCGGGCATAGTCGATACCACCGGTTGTAATGAAGTTCTGAGCATTCATGAGCTCCTGGAACTCTTCAAGTACGGCATCCTTAAATTCAGGATTTACTTTTTCCTGACGTGCAATTTCAAAAGTAAGTGTTTCAACTTCGTCTTCGCGAAGGTGTTTCATGATTTCGGCAGAAACTTCTGGTCCAAGCGAAATGAGGAAGATGGCGGCTTTCTGGCGACCTGTTAAACTTTTATAATCCTTATTGCCTTTCTTTGAAGATGAACCAGAACCTGCAGGCTTAAGCTGTCCAGGCTTTGGTACCGGCTTTGGATTTGATTTCGGTGCTTCTGTTGCTTCGTCTGACATAAACTATTCCTCCATCAACCATGTTCTTATGAGCATTGCAACATCTTCCGGATGTTCCTTTGCCATTGAGATTGCATTTTCCTGAAGTTCCATACGTCTTGTCTCTTCGACAGACATTGTAACTTCCATACCGTCGTCCTTTGCTTCCCAAAGAGCGCGTTCGCGGGCTGCCTGCTGTTCTGCAAGAAGTCTTGCTTCTCGTTCGCGGCGGCGACGTTCCATTTCGCGGCTGATAATACGGAAGAGAATAAAGCCCACAAGAACAACAACAATCGCAATAAGAATAAGAAGGATTGTTCTCTTTCTCTGAATTGCCGCAAAGTATTCAGCATCTTCTGCTTCAAACTCATCGTCGCGGTCGTAGGCAATGTTAGTTACCTCTACTCTGTCACCGCGGCTTCTGTCATAACCGATTGCACCCTGAATAAGACGAACGGCCTCTGCCATTTCTTCTGCAGAAACAGGAGTATATTCGCGCTTGATAGCACCGTCTTCGATTATGAGATTTCCGTTATTATCTTTTACCTTCTTCCACTTTCCGTCAAGGTTGACAGAAACCGAAATCTTATCGAATTTCGGAGAAGATATTTCTGAAGTCTGTTTTGTATTGATTACGTTATTCTGAGTTACACCTGTTTCTGTAGATCTTCCAATTACATTAGACATATCAGAATAAACAGGTGGTGTCTGTCCTTCAGTTCCTGCAGGACCTTCAGGATTATAACCTGTTCCCTGCCATTCCCTTGTTACAGTCTGCTGACTGATTGGAAGAGTATCACGATATTCAGAATCATCATAAGGAGTATCAGGGTTATCTGCTTTAATTTCGATTGGAGAATAAACAGTTGCCTCACTGGTCTTCTGAGACATGTCCATTTCAATTGCAACGTTCATGTCGCGGCAGCGGTCTTCGCGGAAGGTTTTCTGCAAAGCCTTAAGAATCTTTGCGCGAAGTTCTACTTCCTGCTTTCGGATAAGTTTCTGCTGCTTTTCGATGTTGCTTATGCGGTCATTTTCAGCCATTCCTTCGAAATCATTAATCTGATTTCCATCAACATCTGTAATGATGAGGTTTTCTTCTTTTAAGCCTTCAACCGCAGAAAGAATAAGACGCTGAATGCCAAGAATACGTCTTCTGTCCTGCAAAAGGTTACTCTGAGGGGTTGTTTTAAGAATAACACTTGCAGTAACAGGATTCTGATCTGCAGTAAAAAGCTGATTTTCAGGCAAAACGATATTTACGTCTGCAAGCTGTACATCTGCAATGGCTTCTATATGCTGTTTAAGCTGTTTCTGGATTGTATTTTTAAGTTTTACGTTCTGATCTGCATCGGTAGTAGACCAGCTTCTGTCGTAAAAACCTGCCCAAGGGTCAACTGATGAAGGAACAAGATTCTCGCTGATAAGGATTTCTCGCATACGGCGGGCAGTTCTGTCATCATCTACAGAAATATAACCTGATTCTGTAGTATAGGCATTTACATTTTCCTGAGAAAGTCGGTCTAGAATCTGATTAAGTGAGTTTGTATCTGTTACCGGAGCATTAAAAAGTCGGACTGTAGAAGGCTTTGCAGAAAGCTTTACAGACGCAATTATAACAACAATTACAACTATTATTATTCCAAATAATATGACTTTTTGAATCGGCTTCCATTTGGACCACATGTTTTTTAGCCCATCGGTAACCTTTTTAAGCCATTCGTTCATCTGACCCCTCCCGTGAACGAATTTTAAAGAAATTTGTAGCAAATTTACTTACTAAATTTAATTAAGTATAACATAGGAAGAGAAATAATGCAAACGAAAAATAATGACTGATAGTTAGTCGAAATTAATGACTGTTAGTTAGTTATATGATAAAATATATTAATTGATTTTTCCATAACTGGGGACATGTTTATATGAAAAAAATTGTATTCGTTGATATCTGTATGAGAGATGAAAAAAGCTTTCATAAAGCCTGCTTCAAAGGTACCGGAAATGCCGGTAGCAATTATGCTGAAGAAGTATATTACCCTATAAACGCCATTCTTGCAGACAAGCTGAAAAAAGATGATGAAGTAAAAATTGTTCTGATTCAGACCATAGATAAAACTGATACTGATGAACAAAATAATGTAATAGAGAACACAAAAAAATTTAAAACAGAACTAAGTCATATCAACGAATCCATTAATGCAAAAATCAATTATGTAGAAGTTAGTGCTTATTATAATGAATTTAAGGAAAATCATGAAAAACGAATAATGGTAATTCTCGAACAAATGGAAGAAGGCGCTGAACTCTACGGCGACATAACCTTTGGCCCGAGAACAGTTCCTATGGAAATGCTTTGTGCATTTGCCTTTGCAGAAAAGTTTTATGATACAAATGTAAGAAAGATTGTTTACGGTCAAGTACAATGGAAAAATAACGAACCTGATAAACCTCAGCTTTTTGATATCACTTCCCTGCACTATTTAAACTCTCTCACCTATAATATGCAGCCAGACTCTGTTGAAAAAGCAATGGAATCATTAAAAAGATTTTTCTCTTTATAATTTTCCGGCGGAATCTTATGGCAGCAGAAGATAACAAAACATTTTATAAAAATATAAATACTCATTATAAAAATTTCATTGAAGAAACAAATGCCATTGATAGGCAGCATGCCGTTCAGGCCTTAATTGATGAAATATTAAAATATCATAGAAATGATTCCTGGTCACAACATCCTGAAATAATTATTGATACTGTCGGCGAGTTACTATCTGAAAACACTCCTTACAATAGTTCTAAAGGAGAGTTTTCTAATTATCTTTTAATTTCATTAAAGAATAATATTAGTGCTGAAGAAATCAAATTTCAAAAACAGGCCGAAAACGAACTTTCTTTGTACAATCAGGATGATGAAGGCAACGCTTATCTGGAAACGGATGTATCCTCTCTCAATGTAAATGAAAGAAAGATCATTACAGATGTTGAACGCTTTCTTGACCTTGAATATTACAGATGCTATCTCAGAAAGATTCAGGAAGCCTTCGATCTGGAAAGACCTCTCAAAAAAAATAATTATTACAAAAGACGTGTATTAGCTACCGGAGATTTTCTAGACCAATTTAATGATCACACATACGGTGCAAAATCAGAAGATATCTTTCACCTTCATGAAGAATTCAGTTTCATTGAAAAGAAAGTCTGGTACGATTATTTTATTGTCCACAAATTCACAAACAAAGGTTCACTGATTAAATCAATCTGTAAAGAATTTGGATACAATTATCATTCCGTCTATAAGGATTATCAAAGATTTATAGAGACCTACACGCTCTCTCCAGAAGACAGAAATGATATTAAAAAGATTACAGAAGCGTAATTCAGTTCTTTGAAGTACGTTAAAGATGTCAGTTTCCATAAAAATTCATTGACAGTGTTCTTATTTCTTTGTAAACTTATATTATGTATAGTCTCAATGATTTAGCAGTTCATTTGAAAAACAAACATAATCTTCCCGTGCAAAGTAATCAGATTCAAGATTTACGCAACATAGGTTATTATCACGGCTACAAGGGCTACCGCTTTATACGCAAAGCGGGAAATCTTATTAATTTTACAGCATTTGGGCAGATTGTTGATCTGAATAATTTTGACATGCAGATAAAAGGTTTATTCTACCCAAACCTTATGTTCATAGAAAACGCCTTAAAAAGTTATGTTCTTGAAGCAACTCTTGCTGAATGTCAGAGTGAAAAACTCAATGATGTGTATAAAAAGGGACTTACATATTATTCAGAATTTTCTGCAGGAACACCACCCTATAAAAAAGAGTTTAAGCGTCGTATGGAACTTGAAATGAAAATTTCAAATGCCCTGATTCGCGACTATATGGCTGACAAAGCAATTGAAGCTCATTTTTACAATCAGGATAAAGAAATTCCTATATGGGCTGCTTTTGAGAGTCTTACACTTGGTGAGTTTGGAACCTTTTTTGCATGCTCAAACAAAACTATCAGAAATAATGTTTCAAGTTTGTTGAATTTGCCTACTAATCTTAATAGTGACAGTTTCCTGCTTAAAGAAATAATCTTTTCTCTTAAAGATTTACGCAATTCTATAGCTCATAACGGTATTATTTTTGACACCCGCTTTGCCACAAGCAAAGTGCCAAATAGAATAAAAAGACTCATAGAAAATGAAATGAAATTAAATCAAATTGATTTTAATTATATTGTATCTTATATTGCGTTGATTGTATTTCTTCTTAAACAAATGGGAGAAAACCGCAGAGCTAAGAGTTTTATAAACGAATACGTAAAACTCCAGAACATGTTAAAACGACTCCCAGCTAATACAAGCATAAAGATTTTTGGTTCTCAGGATGCCGCAGTCGTTACAGCAATGCTTAAATATGTCTCTTGATTTTCAAGAGATTTTACATTATATTATAAACGAATTGAAGCAGGATTCCTTCGGGAGCCTGTTTGAGGGAGAGGATACGTTCGTCTCCCTTCATTTTTTAACCCACTCTCTTTTATTCTCCAAACTTATGAATTAACACCAGTTTATATTTATGGTCTGTTGTAGTGTAATCTTTAGTACCTTTATCAAAATCGTAAAAATAAACTGCATTATCATCTTTTTTTGTTGAAGACCAGACTTTACCTTTAAGCATATCATCTGGTAAATTAAGTTTTTCACGATTTATATAAATCTGTTCAAGCTGTCCTATATCTGGAATTTTCCAGCCACTAGTGTAAACAGAATTTTTCTTACCTTTATAAGTTTTTGCAATTTCTTCTGCTTCAGTAAAGTTTTTTTCTTCACAATAATCTGGCGCAATTCCGTAAATAGAATCTGAATCATCTCCAATAATACAGATAACAGCTGATGTCTGGCTACCAGAATCAACTATCATATCATCAAAGGAAATAAAACTAGCACCTTTTATATTAAACTCATCTTTAACTACCTCTCCTGATAGTGAAATACAATCACCAAGTTTGAGATTTTTTACAAAAGAAAGTTTTACTTTTTCATACTTTTCTTTTAATAAGTCTTTTGTTCTTTGTAGATTATCAATTGATTTCTCAAAAAAAGAAGTATAATTATCTTTACTGTCAGAATTGAATTTAAAAATATTATTTTCTTCTAATTCAAGTTTATAATTCTGTAATCTTACAATTGAATCATCAATTTTTTTTGTGATAGAGGAATAATATGTATTTAACTGTTCTTTTATTGTTTTTAATGCAGAACTTTCTTTTTCTGTTTTAGAGCAATTATCTCTAATAAAATTGATAAACTCACTTAAAAGTTCTGGAATATCATTTTCTTTTACATATTCATTGTAACAATACTCTTCATCCCAAAGGTCATCATGCTGACCAATTTTTTTTGAAAGATCTTGAAAAGAAAAACAATCTGCCAGATAAACAGTACCTCTTCCATTTAAGAAAGCACTGGTTTGCAATACATGAACCAGATCTTGCCAATAAGAATCACAGTACTCGTGTCGATAACGTAATATAAAAGCTTTCACACATTCACTTAAAGCTATCTTTTTTATTTCAGACTGCATTTTATCTACTTCATCATTTGAAAAAAGTAATGTTTTTTGTTCTTCTGTCAGGCTTATTTTTGAAGTACTGTCATAAGTAACAAAATCAAGGAATTTATCTGTTGGTATTTCCGGAAGAGTTAGAGATTCTAACTCTTCTCCTTTAGTCTTTATAGAAAAATTACTATCAGTGTAAAACTCTTTAAAAACCGAAGCTACACGATTAGAAATTTTGTTTTTTAATGCTTCGTCTCTGCGATTATCGAAATTTATTTTTCTTTCGGAAATTGCAAATAAAAGAAGTAGTTTTATTGCTTCTTCTTGTCCTGGAAGCTCCTGACTTAAATATTCCGTAAGGGCTTCTATTCTTTTTGAATAATCTTTATTCTTCTTCTCCTGCATTCGTATCTCCTAATTTATGTATTTGTCTTACAAGATGATGCATGGCATCTCTTGCATTTGTATCGTAGGTCCAGTTTTCATCGAAACATTCAATTACCTTTTTATTGCCGGAAGCTCCAACAACTAATGAATAGAATTTTGTTTCTTTTTCCTGCTGAATTTTTATTTCATTTTTCATTTCAACCGAAAAATCACCCATAATCATATCACTTATTACAAGAACATCTGCCTTTTTCCATTCATTATTGTTCAAAAGTTCAATCGAATGTTTCAATGCAGGACTTGCATCAGTGCCGCCATTAAAAGACATACGTAAAAAACTTACAAGTTCGCTTATACCATTTTCATAATTGAATTCTGTGAGATTACGTTCTTTGTAATCAGTAGAAAAGGCAAGAAGATAACATCCCCTATCCTCTTCAAGACATTTTTTTGCGAGTGCAAAGGTTATGGTTTTTGCTATACGCTCTGGAATTCCGCTCATAGAGCCACTAGTATCTACACAGATAATCACAGGTCCTTTCTGATTTGTATCTTTTACAGCCTTTTTAAACTCTTCTTTTTTTAACTCTTCTCTATATTTTTTTTCCTGATTTATATAGGCATAAGAAAGCAGTTTTTTCTCAGCAAACTTCTGTGAAAAATAAACTTTTGTTGCAGAATTCTGAAAGAGAGCCAGCTCACTCGGTAACGCAGAAGTAATTTCGCCACTTAAACGAAGGCCACTTATCTGGCCCCGATATGCATTTTTAGGATGATACTCTGTTTTTATTTCTACTTTATCACGCAGCTCAATTTCATAGCGTTCTTTTTCATTTTCCTGTCTGCCTATTAAATCAGCAAGTTCTTTTAAGGCTTTATCATTTTCCAATAAATCTGCAAAATCTTTTAGAATTTCAAATCCATAATCATTAAAACATCCTGCAGACAAATCCCAGAGTCGTCCAAAGCTTTTAATAAATGGGCTGAGCAATTCTTCGAGTTTTTTAAACTGTTCAAGTTTTTTATATAACTCTTCAAGATATTTCCGGCGCTTTTTATCTATTTCTTCAAGCTGCCAGGCAGTGTAACGTTCTGTTAGAGATTTCTGTAAATCTATCTTAAGATTTCGGGCAATAATTGCAAGTTCACTTAAATATTCTTTTTGGGAAATTACGGACTTATTTTTTTCTGTTTTTTCTTTTTCTGTTTTTTTCACAGGTTTAAGTTTCTGCTGAAGTGCTTCATACTCTTTTTTATAAAAAACGAAGTTAGCAGAATTATCTTTTCCAGTTGTTGTTGCAAAAAGTTTTTCAGAATATACAGAAAGATTTTTTAACAAGTCTTCATCTCTAAGCTTACTTACTTTATTTACAAATAAATTTTCATTGTAAAATGGATTTTCGGGACTTGTTATTTCAGTTTCATCATAAGCAGCTGAAAGATTTTCCAGAATTTCTGATTGAATCTGCTCATTTAATTTTGGATTCTTTTTTGCATAATCAAGCAGACTCTCCTGATTCTGATTTTCAGTCTGTAAGAATTTTGCAGCTTCAATTCCCGACTGGCTATTCGAAAATGGTATTTTTTCTGAATTTGAAATTGAAGATTCCATGGCATCTGCAAGACTTTGTGTAAGTGCCATTCGTTCAAGTTGATTACCTATTTTTTGTGAACCAAATTTTTCAAACTGACGAATTTCTTTATTTTCAGAATAACTTTTAGTAATATTATTCTGTAATTCTAATCTTGCCTTATCTGAAAATGCAAAAAACTTTTTCCAGGTTGCTTCAAGTTCTTCTTGTGAAAGCTCTCCAGTACTATGCGCAATTGTATTACGAACAGTTTTACTTTCCTGCAAAAATGAGAACTTTTTATAATTTGTTTTTACTACGCTTTCATGAAAGCTTCTCATACGCTCATTGAGCCAGGAGATTTTTTCTTCATTTAATGATTTTACCTCTGGCGCTGAGAGATATTGCTTTTGTATTTTAGAAAGCTCATCTAGTGCCAGAAGAGAAAATCTGCGCGATTTATCTGAAATATGATTTGCCATAATTAATCTGAAAGTTTACGAATAAGCAGAACCTTAAATTCATGATCATCTGTTGTATGATCTTTTTCACCATTAGCAAAATCAATACAATTCACAGCTTTATTTGCTTCAACAGAAGAAGACCAGTAGTTTCCAGAAAAATCAAAAGCCTTATTATCATGAACATTCTCATAAATCTGCGCCAACTGCTCGATTGTAGGCAAGGTCCAGCCTTCATTATATGGAGCCGAGAAGCTATCCTTTCCATATGAAGTGGCAATTTCTTTAGCTTTATTAAAGTTTACATTTCCAAAATCTTCAACTGCGAGTCCATAAGTCGAAGCTGCTGTGTCACCTATTAAACATACCTTAGCAATAATTTCATTTTCATCAATATTAGAATCAGCATCCTTATAAGTACCATCCATCATGATGATATCACCAATTTTGAAGTCAGATTTAATATTAGAATCAGCAGCATATCTTTCATGTTGTTCTTTAAGTTTCAGTTTGCTGCTTTTCAAATCATTGATTGATTCGTCGATTTTGCTTAAAAGAACCGTGCTGTATCTGCTGACATTGGCAAATGCATTTTCAATGAATGGCTTTTCATTCTCAGCCCTGAATTTCTCCAGTTCCGCAATTTCTGAATCGATTTGCTCTACAATTGGAGTGTAATTGTCCTTATCAAAAGACTCCATAATTGTTCTTTTTGCAAGAGGTTCAAAGAGTTTTGGAGAATTCTCATCATAATGTGCTGGAACCGCAGGAACTGCTTTTGTTTTTTGTACTATTACCCCTCCATTAAAAGTTATTGTATCTCCATTTTTAGAAAATGATATCCTGGTATAATAATCTTTAGATGAATCATATACATTATGAGATGAATCATATGTATCTCTTCTATCAACCGCAACATACCAGATATTTCCATTCTTATCCTTACACTCATAACAACGTTCGTTATCAACTTTAATAATTTTATCTTTTTCAGGCTTTGCAGGAACTTCATCAACAAATTCAAACCAATTCTCATCCACAGCCTTCTTAAACTCATCAACCTTGTCTGTAATATCACCAATAGCAGTAGACTTTCCAATTCCATTCTGCTTTAAAATCGTTTCAACAATTCCACCGATTTCATTATGCTGATTATCTGTATTCCAGATAGCATATTCAATAAGAGAACAGTCCATTAAATCTACAGACTTGCGGCCATTCAGGAAGGCACTTGTTTTGAGAATATGAACTATCTTTTTCCAGCGTCGGTCTGAGACATAATAAGCCTCTCCATCATCGGCCTTGTGGTTTTTATCTGTATTCAATTTAACAAGTTCTTGTCTGATTGCTTTTATTACATTTCTTGCTTCAGTAGTCAATTCAATCTTATCAATATCGGCCTGCCACTTTTCAACATCACCTATTTCAAGTAAGGCGTCCTTATATTCGTCATTAAGTACAAGTTCTTTATTACCGTCATCAACAAGCTTGAAAAAATCATCATCATTTTCAACAGGATTTACAAATACTCGTAAAATAAATCTGTCCCAGAGAGCAAGGAGCCCCTTGTCTTTTGGAGGAAGCTCATTACTTGCAGAAGCAAGGGAAACAAGCGGTACCTTCTCTACTTTGTTTCCGTTATGAAATTTCTTTTCATTTATAATAGTAAGAAGAGTGTTCAAAATTGCAGGACCGCTCTTCCAGATTTCATCCAGGAAGGCAACATTAGCACTTGGCAGATAGCCTTCTGTCTGGCGAACATAGCGGCTTGGCTTTTCATTAAGGGCAGAAAGTTCTACAGGACCGCAGATTTCATCCGGTGTAGAAAATTCATTCATCAGATATTCAAAATAACCGCTTCCATCTGTGGAGAATTTTCCTTCTTTATAAAAATCCTTAAAAGCGGCAGCAATTCTGCGACTGATCATAGACTTCGCGGTTCCTGGAGGGCCCATAAAGAAAATACTTTCGTTTGCAACAGCACTAAGCAGGGCAAGTCGAACAGCCTCTTCCTTACCATACAGATTTTGATTTAAATAAGTTAGAAGTGTCTTAATTCTTTCTGAGAGGTTTATAGTTGTTTTTTTAGTAACAACGGGAACCGGCTTTTCTGTTTTTTCAGTCTTTTGAGTTTGTACAAGAGGTGTAGTTTTTACAGGCTTGACATTAGTATTGTTATTGGTATTTACAAGAGTTCTAAGTATTGCCTTTTTACTATCTTCATTACCTATTATTTCTATTCCATCTATTTTTCCTAATAATTTCCACCAGGTACCTGTTCCATAAAGCTTTCTGATTTCAACATTTTCTTCATTGCTTAAATGTAAATATGACTGAGGAATCTGTGCAACAAGAATTCCTTCTGTTTTATCTCTTAATACATCTTTTACTTTCTTTTCAAAAATTTCTTTTGTTATCATTTTTTTCTCCATCATCTTATTATAGCACAAGCCTATTAAAAAGTTGACACGGAAAAATATTATTTTTTTCAATAATCCCCTGTCAACTTTTTTCCCCCTTCCGTCTATAAAAATAACATGGACACAATAAGAATCATTTTAACCTGGGGCGGCGTTGGGGTCGCAATTGGAATCGGGATTGTTGCGGTGGTTGCCGTAGCAGTCAAATTAAGTGAGTTTTATGCAAAGCTTTTCCCTAAAAAGGATCTACCCAAAGTTGATTTTCTGGAAAGCCAGCTGAATACCATGGGTCGCGACTATGTAGTTTTTTCTTACGAGATGAAAATGGTAACAAAGCTGCTGGTAGAAAAACTAAAGGACCTGCGTTTTGATCTCTGGAGTCTGGATTACATTCTTCCAAGCATTTCTATTGCGACAGCGAACTTCCCCGCCGGAAAAAACTGTGCAATCAGAATTGAAGGAAAGGAAGTTTTCAACGGAGAAATTGTTCCTCAATATTCAGATGAAAAAAAAGCAGACTTCATAGCCTGGAAAATCAGAAAGTATTTTGAAGCAAAAGAAAAGGATGGAGGAAACTAAATTGAAAGATCACTTTATTGGAATGAAAGATAATGTTCTTTACCTTCGAGAGAGTGGTTCTAACTGGACTTCTACATATGATCCGGAAGAATCTATTTTAACCGAAGAAACAGAAATGATTTTTGAACATACAATCAATAATCTAAAAGTAGGAAATGATATTCTGCTGATTAAGGATTGTTTTTCGAATGATTATTTTGATTTTGGAATTAAGATTACCAAGGAAGGGTTTGTACCAAATAAATCTCTTCTGGAACTGTATTCTCTCTGCAAGGCTGAAAATAATTCCACTTATCCTATGACTTCTCGCCTGAATGTAAAATTCAACAATTATTATTCCGTCACTTCTTTTTTTGAATGCCCGAGTCTTACAACAGAAGTGAAAGACAAAACAGAATGGATGAAACTTTTTAAGCTTCTGGAAGAAGCCGGAAAATCAACTTCTGTTTATTGTCTGTATTTATACAAAACAGATGAAGGTAAAGCCGGGGCAAAGCTCCTTCTGGCCACTGATGATTTATATAATTTGAAATCCGCTTCAAAACTTTTCCGTAACGCAGGAAACAATTACGAAGAATACTTTTATCAGAAAGAAGAATGTAGCTCATTTCTTAATGACTATTTCTAATCGAGAAAACATCAAGATAGAAAAAGATGATGCCCACCGTATCATTTTTGAAAATAAAAACACAGGAGATGTGAAAAATGAAAAAGAATAATTTTCTTACAAAAATAGTGATTATGTTCCTTGCCCTTATAATTACAGCAAGCACAAAAGCTTTTGCTGCAGGTCGTTATAATCCGGAAGGATCAGCTGGTGTAGAAGGACATTTTTCGGCAATCATAAAAGCTGATAATCCAGATCAGCCTTATGATGATGCAAATGGACTCGTTTCCCGCTACTCAAAGGGTGAAGAAATTGTCAGTTCCGTAGAAGAAATTGAAATGCCTCTACGCCAAACTGACTATGGTAAGTATTATGATGATTTCAACCGTCGAGTTTCAAACGAGATTCGTCCCGAAGCTAAAAAGCTTTTTATTGAACAGGAAAAATCAAAAGAAATTACGAACCTTGATGACGCTATAATGCCTCTTATCAAAAGAGGTTTATCGGAAGATAGAGATTATTTTTACTACTATAACTGGCCGGAGTATAAAGCAAACTCTACGCTTAATAAATATCCGGTTGCTTTTTATGATTCTCTGGGAAGAAAGATTTCTGATGATTTGATTGAAGAGGCAGCTAAGCTTTACGAAAAACAGAAGAGACGCAGAGAACTTTCATCCTGGGGCTCATCCAGTGTAAGTACAATCTGGTGTTACATCTGGGGAACGGTAAAGTTTATAATTACCATTATGATTGTTTTCTTTGCGGCCAGTATATTTTATAAGAAGGTGATTAAAAAAGCCTGACATAGATTGCTTCGCACTTCGTGCTCGCAATGACGTGAAAAAAAAAGCTTCGTTCGGTGGGAACGAAGCTTTCCGCGTCACCCGAACTTGTTTCGGGGTCTATTTTTTATCGTGTAGTAGTAATTTCATTCCAGCCGGTAACAAGACGATCGATTACGGTCTGAGCAAGGTTTAAGCTCATGCGGGCCTTTGCCATTGCAATTGTTACGTCGGCTACGTTTACGTCATCCGGGTCGGTAATGAGTTTTTCCTGAACCTTGTTTACGTCCAGCTGCTGGTTATTTACTGATTCAAGGGCGTCTAGAAGATATGACTGAAAAGATTTTGACTGGCCGGTACGCTGAATTGAAGCAGCCTCTGTTGTTTTTCCTGCCTGCTGAACTTTCTGGATTGGAGAAAGACCAGGTGTATTAGTTGTAATAGCCTGGATTTTTCCCTGTCCGAAATGACTTTTATCTGTGCGCACCATCTGTAAGGTGCCGAATTCCTGAATCTTCATTTTTTATTCCCCTCAACTACCTATTGTACAGCATCAATCCGATTTTGTACACCTAAAAACTAACGAACGGACGTTAGCGGCCAATTTCCAGAGCGGCGCTGAACATATCTTTTGCACCGTCAATTACAGTTGCGTTGGCCTCGTAAGCGCGGGAAGCAGAAATGAGGTCTACCATTTCATTTACGATATTTACGTTAGGATATTCTACATATCCCTTGTGAGGTCCACTCTGATATGCATCCGGATGTGTCGGGTCATAAACAAGACGTCCTTCCGAAGTATCCTTTGTGATTTCAAGAACCTTTACTCCTTTTCCAGGACCATTGTCCAGGGAAGCTGGTGTAAAAGGTGTTCTCCACTGAGGATTACTGTCTGCAACAGGGCGCATGATTACGGTTGACTTCTTGAAAGGACCGCCATCCTGTGTGCGGGTTGTACTTGCATTTGCGATATTATCTGAAATTACGTCACTTCTGAGGCGTTCAGCACTCATTCCTGTGGCAGCTATATTTATACTTGTGAATAATCCCATCTTTTACTCCTATTTCTTCATAGCTGTATTCACCTGATCAAACTCAAAATCTGTGAGCTGGGTGAGCAGGCGGTACTGCATCTGAATCTGGAGGATGTTGTTTGCTTCGTATTCAGCATCCACATTGTTTCCGTTAGCCTTTGATGTTGTTGTGTAGTCAAGAACGCGGCGAGGCTCAACCTGGCGGTAATCATAAGGAACGTTTACCTGAATATGGCGTGAATCTGTAGTTGTAAGATGGAAAGCGTTTTTTGCAGCTTCTTCAGAATCGAAGGCTTTTTTAAGCTCGCTTTCAAAATTGACGGTAGAACGCTTGAAGTTCGGAACCTCGCTGTTGGCAAGGTTGTTGGCACTAACCTGATAGCGCAAGTTAGCAACATTCATCTCGCGCTGAAGCAGGTCGATTGAACGACTGAAAGAATTCATAGCTGTCTTATCCTCCTGAAGAATAGCGGAAATAATCCACTACCCCTTATTTTGTTTACATCTACTTGATTTTCGGAATCTGGAGGAAAAGGTTTAGAGATTTTTGATGATTTTTAGCTTTACTTTACAGCATGCGGTCTGTACGGAATTCATGCTTGATTACCCGCCATGCAAAGAAATCAAGAAGAATTACATAAATATAGAAGAGTGACTGACCGCCGAGTTCTGCAACCTGTTCAGAAAGAAGAAAGTCATAGGCTCCATGAATCAGCATTGGAATTGCAAGTGAAAAGAGCTTACAGATTCTCATCCGGATTATTTTACCATCCAGCCAGAAGTTTTTAGCCCTGCTAAGCCAGTAGCCCATAAATACACCAAAGGTTGCGTGGCCAGGAATTGCGAAAATGGCACGACCTATAGAAACACCTGTTCCATAAGATATTACATATAAAATATTTTCAAGGGCAGCAAAACCAAGGGATGCAGAAACGGCATAGACAACTCCGTCATATCTGTAATCAAAATTTTTGTTTTTCCATACAAAGAGCATGAGAACCAGCCATTTTGAAAACTCTTCAACAAGAGCAACCCCAACTGTGTTTTCCATCCAGGCATAATCTATTGATGCAGGATCATAAACAGAAGATATAAGTGACATCATAAAACGCTCTACGGCAGCGCATGGAATTGAAAAAACAGCACCCAATACAACAATCTTTAATACAAAACCAAGGGGTTCGCGTTCATTTTTGTCAAGAAGATATACATAACGTAATATGAGAACAACAGGCAGAAGAGCCGGAATCAGGATAAAATACAAAATTGATTTCATAGATTCATTCTACAACTGCATTCTGATATGGTCAATTTTATAAATTCGTTGAAAAATCGTCCTGTAATAGTTGTGTAAAATATAGATTCATACAATTTAATCAGAGATGTTATATTTTAAACTCCTCACAAGCTGAAGTACAATATCTGTATAACTTCACTAACATTTCATTCAGGGGATTTTTATGAACAACTTTACATTTTATAGTCCAACAAAATTTGTTTTTGGAAAAGAGATGGAGGCACAGGCTGGTGCTCTGGTTCGTGAGTTCGGTGGCAGCAAGGTTCTGCTGCACTTTGGCGGAAAGTCTGCTGAAAAGTCTGGCTTGCTTGGTAGAGTTCGGGAGTCTTTGAAGGGAGCCGGACTTGAGTTTGTAGAACTCGGTGGTGTTCACCCTAACCCGCTCGATGACCTTGTTTATGAAGGAATTGACCTTTGCAAACGTGAAGGCGTAGATTTTATTCTTGCTGTTGGAGGCGGCTCTGTAATTGACTCTTCAAAAGCAATTGCAATGGGTGTCTGCTATAACGGCGACTTCTGGGATTTTTATTCTTATACCGCTCAGCCTAAGGCAGCTCTCCCGGTTGCTACAATTCTGACTATTGCAGCTGCAGGTTCAGAAGGTTCTCCTGATACAGTTATCACAAAGAAAGACGGCATGGTAAAAAGAGGCTTTGGAAACGATATGCTTCGTCCAAAGTTTTCTATTTTAAATCCGGCATTAACACAGACTCTGCCTGCATATCAGACAGCCTGTGGTG
>SFOB01000009.1 GCA_004554075.1 Treponema sp. | reverse complement strand
GTCGTCAAAGATATAAAATTTGAAAATGGTGAGTTGAAGGAAGCTGCTTAAAACTTATGCCGATTCAAACTTCAATCCACAACAATTGACAATTTCTCTCAGAATCTCCATTTGCCATATATGGAACAGCCCATTGAGGTATGTTCTCAACTGTTCGAGCAAAATTGTCTGTATCAGGTTGTATGTAAAATCTTTGAGAGTAATCAGGAAATTCAATCTTGTATAATTCTTCTAATTCACTACAAGTTTTTTCAAGAATATCTTTTGGGTCTTCAATACTCGTAAGTAACGGAATAGATGAATTCCACTGACGGTTAAAAAGATTCTCTACCATATAATCATGTACGGCACCCGGATCAGAATCAATGTTATAGATATTACCGTTTACAGAAAGATTTGAACCATTTTCTATAGCTTCGCAAACATCAATAACAATACTTTTGAAATTCTTTCTTTCTCCCAGAGAAAGGTCAGGAAAATCTACAATAACTCTCCCATAAATTGTTTCCCAGCCAGGAATGTCGTATTCGCCTTTTTCGTTAGCTTCAACATCTTTGAGAATACCTTCTTCCCAACTTTTAAACTCTTTTTCATCCTGTTTTATAAGATAATCTGTTCTTACAACACGATTATAATTACGTTCTTTGTGCGAAATTGTTTTAGCAATATCTTTAGACTTTTTTATTTCTTCTTTTATAACAAGTCTCTCGTTTATTTCTTCAAGAGTATCTTTAAGCTTTAATACTTCTACTCTCTTTTTTGCAGGAATATCTGGATGACCAGTAAGAAAAGAATCAAGAATTTCAATTTCTTTTGTTGTAATTCCGCTTGGCATATATGCTGTAATGGCATTATCTTCTTCTGATTCCCAGATATTTTTCTCACAAACATTACCAAGTTCATCAATAACAAGCGGAGAACCATTTGCTTCAAAATCAATGATAATCATCTGTGCCATATCTTTCGTGAAATATTCTTCATTAATAAAAGAATGTAATTTGTCAGAAGACAAGAAGCTGTATTTCTGTTCCCAATCTAGTTCAGTTTTTTTCTGATAATCAGAAATAACCTGTTTTTCATCCCGAATATCAAATCTAAGTTGCAGATAAACTTCCAGGTCATTATGTTCATCGAAAACCTGTAATTTTCCATCATTTACAGCATCATAAATATGTCTTTCACCATATTCATCCAAAAGGTCTTTAAAAGACTGGCCGATGGAAAGTACAAAAGGTTCTTTTAAACCTGTATAAGAACCACCATTAGATGCCTCGATGTATGTATCACCTACTTCAAGATATTCAATCATTGAATGGTCAATACCATGCCATTTAATAGTACCGTCACCATCCAATAAATGACAATGATGAATCTTTTTTGCTTTCTCCAGGTCTATTGCATCCTGGTCTGCAACCTCATGGAAATTTGACTCCATTACCATGCAAATTGAATCAGAAAGACCAAGCTCATTCTTAAGACTTATTAAACGGTTACGTTCTACAGAAGTAACATCACCGTCAGCATAAACAAGAGTAAGAGCTTTTTTATATTTATCAATACTTTCTTCAAGTTTTTTCAGTTCTTCATGAGTCATTTTTTATTCTCCTCTCAGTCCTTTTGGTTTAATTTCCTTATTATCAAGATTTTTTCCTTCAGCTTTCTCGTTTGACCATTTTGTTAAAATCTTGTAGGTAGATTCTTTGTCCTTAAAACCTATAGATACCATCCACTTTGTAAAGGATTCTTTATTTTCACTTGGAACACGCTGAAGAAGATAACTTACAAGACCTGTAGAGTTATTCTTAAACTGAGGTAAATCGCAGAATGACTGATAAAGCTTTTTAAAGTTTTTTTCAGAAACTTCAAATTCAAGTTTGTTTATTTTCTTTGTTTTTGATTCTTCCTTTTCAATCTTTAATACAAGAGGAAGAAGATTCCCACGGTTCTTAAAATATTCCTTATAATTTTCAGGAACAATTTTATTGTAACGAAGGTTTATATAGTTTCTTACAATTTCAAGATAATCTTCTTTTTTAGGGCTTTCATTAAAAATCTTTGAGATACTCATGATGTTTGAAAGAAGATGTTCAAAGGTTTTAGGAGGCTTTCCTGTTTTTGGGTCAGGAAGATCAATTAAATCTTTGATGCACTTGGCACTGATTTCTTTTTTGAAATCAATTGTACTGTAAACACCATCCATGTTTCCAAAATAATCAAGAATACGCTCCTGGGATGGAGAAAGTTCTACATCATTGATAAATAATGCAGAGTTCAGCTGCTTATTCAGTTCTTCTTTAAATTGAAACTCATTTTTTTCTGAATTACCAATTTCATTCATCGAAGCAAGCAGATTTTTTTCTTTGTTTTCAAATGAATATGAATCCTGCTTTTTCTGATATTCTTCCCGGATCTCTTCTAAAGTGCGGGCTTCTTTAATAACCACAAGGTCTTTACCATATTCATCTTTTACAGTTGCATTATATGGCAAAGGTTTAAGACCTTTACCGGCACGTTCTGTATTTACTTTGGACTGGTACATAATTTCATCAATAGCTTCTTTTATGGCTGAGTGAGTTTTTGCTTCTCCCATAGCAGAAGCTTTTACTGAATGAAGGTCTGTGTTAATGTTTATTATTAAGTTCATAGTTTATTCTCCTTATTGTCGAACTGCGGCATTTTTTACCAGAATCGGGTGGGAGAAAAAATCTCCCAAAATGCCGCTATCGACTTATTTCATAAGATTTTTCAAGCTTCTTCTGGTCACGCTGAAGCTGACGGTCTTTTTCCTGGCGGTAGACAAACATCAAAGTAGTATCTAATTTATCCTTATCAGTTTTATCACTCTGATAAAAACCAGCACAATCTCTCTGATTTTCAAGCATTGCAGCCTGCAGCTTTGAGTTGATTTCTTCTTTTGCTTCTTTTACAACCCATTTATCAGTTAATATTTTTGCAACTTCAAATGCACTTTTTTCAGGAAAAAAATCCATCTGCTGCACAAGATTTTTCTTGAACTGAGACCAGTTTTTTATTGGGGATGGATCATGTATGCCTTTTTTTATACTTTCACAGAACTGCTTAACAATTTCCTTTCTTTTGTTGATGGCATCTTCAGTCCAACCATCAATTTCATTTATTTGTTTTCCATATTTATTAAGAAGTTCAGTACTAAAATTATTTGTTTGTGCAACTCCATTACCATAAAAAAAGCGAACCCCATTTGCTTCATATATTTCAAAGCAATTCCAATAGTTCTGTCCTTCATATTCACCGATTTTTTCCATATCTTTAATGATATGCTGCCCTTCGTATTCATTACACAGAGATACGATTATTTTATCTGTTCTGTAAGCATCAGCTTTTGAAAACTTTGGAGTCATATTATCTTCCCTCCCTTCCGATTTCCTTTTCTTTATTCTGCTGTTTTTCAACAGAAACACTTCTTCCTTTTTCTAATACTGGAAGAATCATATTAAAGGCTTCTTTTAAGTCCTTTGAAAGAACATTTTCACGACCGTCCATATTTGCGATTGTCAAAGACATGCGAAGCATGTTTATTACTTCTCTATGTGAAAGTTCTTCGTTTTCTACAATTTTTGTATAAAACTCTTTGCCTTTTTCATCGAGTGTAACAAGGGAACCCAGCTGTGCTTCTGTAAGGTCATTGTTATAAGTGCCTCTTTTTCTCTGA
Organism: Treponema sp.; assembly: GCA_004554075.1. Taxonomy (GTDB): domain Bacteria; phylum Spirochaetota; class Spirochaetia; order Treponematales; family Treponemataceae; genus Treponema_D. Next base: position 46,679 of record SFOB01000009.1, on the reverse strand, counting down.
ATTTCGTAAGCTTTTTTGATACGTTCTCTTGCTTTTTCAACATCGAATGTTCTTGTATCTTTTTCATCCTTTTCAACAAACTCACGAACTGCCACTCTGTCTAAAAGAGGAGCAGAAAACTTTTTCCAGTACATATCGATAGATTTTGCTGAATCAAGACAAATCTTTCCAGAACAGCCGTAATTACCGCAAGGACACGGATTTGCAGCCATAATAAGCTGATGTTTTGCAGGATAAGTTGTAGTTCTTCCTGCACGAGAAAGGGTAATAGTTCCCTGTTCCTGTGGTACACGGAGCATTTGAAGAACTGAACTTCTGAATTCCGCAGCTTCATCAAGAAAAAGAACGCCGTTATGTGCAAGTGAAATTTCACCAGGACGGCAGTTTGGTCCTCCTCCACAAATACCTTCAATACTTGCGGTCTGATGAGGCATACGGAAAGGTGCATTTTTACTGTTTGCATTATTTGGAGTAGTTAAACCGGCCAAAGACTTAATTCGGTTAACAGACTGAAGCTCATTGTCAGTAAGGCACGGTGTCAAATAAGGAACAAGATTCTGAATTGCCATTGTCTTACCGCAACCAGGAGCGCCTACAAGAAGAAGATTGTGTTTACCAGCTACTGCAATTTCAATTGCACGAGCCGTCTTATAATATCCTTCGGGATTCCAGTTTGGCTTTTCTAAATCATTAGGGAAAGTTACTTCCTCAGAAATATTCTTTTCAACAGAAACTTCCCTAAAGTTATCACGATTTTCAATAGCATGAACTGCATCGTTCAATGTATCACAGACACTGACTTTAATTCCTGGAACAGAAGATATTTCCATAAAGTTTGTATTGTTACAGATTACATGATTAATGCCTGCAGCCGCTGCTGATTTAACGGCTGCTAATGCTCCCCGAACAGGTTCAACCTGTCCTGCAAGATTCAGGCTGCCTAAAACAAGAACGTTTTCATCAATAAAACTTTTCGGTTTATTCTGATAAGATGAATTACTTTGGAATACATTCATCATATCAAGAGCAGCTGCAAGTTCCATGCCTCCGTCTTTTCTTAAGTCTGCAGGAGAAAAAGACTGCAAGATTCTTTCCGGTGGTAAATTTAATCCTGAATTACTAATTGCAGCACGAATACGTTCTCTTGTTTCTTTTACTACTCCATCTGAAATTCCTACTATATCATACGCAGGAATACCACGGCGTAAATCTGTTTCAATACTTACCAGACTTCCTTCATAACCGAACGGAGTGAAACTGTAAATATGAGCCTGATTTCCATTCTGCTCCGGTTCTTTATGTTCCTGAACAAAATCAGTAAGAACACCAGTTTTTTCAAAACCTTTGTAAAGTTCATTTGCCTTGAGGCGTTCATCAATAAAGTCCTGAAGCGCATTAAACTTGATGTCACCGGAAACATAGGCATTTGCAGCTTCTTCAAGGATTGTTGAATGAGCTTCCATAATCTGAGAGTTTACCATTTCACTGATTACAGCTTTATTATCAGGATTTGCTTCCTGTTCAAAAACAGCCTTACCGCCAAGCTGAGATTCAAAACCGTGCATATCAACAGATTTTTCAATCAGGCGGAATGCAATTTCTTCATTTAATTCTCTGTTTGTAAGTTCTGTGTTTGATTCTTTAATTTCACTAATAAGACTGCTTAAATCTACTTTTGTGATTTCAAAATCTTCACGGATTGTATTCTGCATTCTTTCAGATTCTGTTTTTGTCATATCATTAATTTGAGTACGGCTTTCATAAACAGCATCGTTTACACCATCCCATCCGGCTTCAATTCCTTTTTCTTCCATACCTTCTGTATTAAGGTTCTGGAGAAGAACATCAAGTTCTTTTTCTGTAGGTTTACGACCGTATTTGTCACTGAAAGCATCAGCTACATCCTGTACGGTCCATTCAATTTTTGCAATTACACGATCCATATCCATAGTTTCTTTCTCCATATTTTTTGATTGTTTTCTTTCTATTTCTTCAATAAGCATTCGTCCGTTTTCATCAAAACGGTCCAGTTCAGGGTGTTCAGAAATAAAATTGTCAATTGCTTCTTCGGGGATTTCAAAAGATTCAAAATCAATATCATAATGTTCTTTTGCATAGCCGGTAATATATTCACGGGCATTATCTTTTGCTTTGAGGTTAGTGTCGAAAATACCGGCTGTACCTTCTGCACGGATATAGATGGCATCCCATGTAAGTTCTTTATTAGGTTCATTTACTGGTTCAAAACCATTTACATCAAAGCCATGATTCAAACACCATATAAGTACGGTTTTATCATCATGTTTTAAAACTGATGCTGGAATGTAACCAAAGACTGGTTCATCGCCAAACTTTGCACGAAGTTCATTTTTCAAGTCGTCAATTTTTTTTGTATCATCAAAGAATTCATCAAAGTATTCAGAAACAGCAGCCTTACCTAAATCTTCTTCAAAGAAAAGAAGAGTTTCTTTAGAACCATCATCACTATGAACGACATCTATTGTGCGGCCAGAATATGTATGTCCATTAAAGGTAATTTTCTCATCAAGTTCCATATTCTACCTGCCCATTCCATAATCATCATCTTTTGACTTAGGAGCTTTTTTTACGGTTCTGGCAGGTTTAATAAGGTCGATATGTTCTGCCACAATACTTACAGAAGAATGAGATTTCCCGTTTTCGTCTTTCCACAAGTTCTGTTTCATTCTTCCGACAATGCGGATTTCATCACCTTTTTTACGGTTAGTTTCATTCACCCACTTTGATAAATTATCCCAGGCTTCTATATCAAAGTACCCTACTTCCTTCTGTGTATTACCAGCTTTATCCTTGTAAAAACGATTAATAGCTATAGGAAACTTTGATATACCGTTTCCGGCTGGTGTAGTTACAGTTTCAGGGTCTTTAACGATGTTACCCTGTACGATTAAAGCATTAATCTGGTTCATAGTTTATTCTCCTTGTAAATTATGTTTATCGACTGCGGGAAGCATCATGCTTCTTTTCGTAATCTGCAATTTTTCTGTCACGAGCTTTATTGTCCAGAACATCAAGGTCTTTCAGATATTTGTACATATACTGTCCGTAAAGCTTGTCAGCCTTGTCGATATACTTATCAATAAGGTGGTCTTCCTTTTCTTCATCAAACTTTCTGTATTCACGAAGCAGAGTCTGGTCTTTCTGAAGGTATTCAATCATATCATTTTTATTAGGGAAGATTTCATCAACAAAGGTAGTAAAGTTTACGGTATCTCCCGGAGTACCGTACTCTTTCATATAAGCAACATAAGTGTCATAGCAAGAACCATACAAAGAAGGGTCTTCATAATCGTTATGAATGAGACCGGCTTCTTCCATGAGATGTACTCTTTCAGTAGAATCCTGCCAAAGTTCCCCGCCTGAGTTTACGGCATGTTCTACGGCCTTTTCCCACCACTTTTCACCTTTGTACTGATTTACAGGTGCATCAGGACCTGCAGCAAGAACAAAAGAAGCATAATCAACAGGATTTGTTTCAGAATTGTTGAAAAGCTGGTCAAACATGCGATGTACTTTTACTTCTGTAGAAGACATCATTGGTTTTGTTGTAGAAAGGACATGTTTTTCACATTCTTCCATAATTCTTGTGTGTTCAATATTTTTCAGATTTTCTGTAACAGCATTATTTAAGGTTGAAGACACTGACTCGACATCTGGTTGATTATCAGTAATGCCAATATCCTTAAGCAAACTGTTTAAAAGTTCTTTTTTCTGTTTTGGAGAACCTGGAATATCATTTATGATTTCATCACAAGCCTGCTTGCAAAGACCAATCGCATGTTTTGGTTCAATGTGGTTGTCTCCGTTAATTCTTGTAACTGTGGACAAAAAGACAGCCTTCATCTTATCTTTTGAGTATTCAACATCAAAGTTATCAACAAAGTAAGTCATTTCGGCTCTGATCTTTTCCAAATCAGATTCAACAGCTTCCATGTCCTTCAAAACGTCTTTCATGTGATAAGGAGCGCCATTTTTTCCATGTCCATCAGGACCAATCCAAAGCATAGCTTCTTCTTCCGGGTCATAGTTTTCATAAAGCTCATCAACAGCTTTTGACACCGAAGCGGGATTATCCTTATCCATATAAAGTGTAAAATTACAATCCTGACCAGCCGGTGAATATTTTTGAATATCACAGCTGTACTGATTTCCGTTAGACTGCCAGTTTGAAACATTGAAACCCAAGTATTCAAGTTTTTCTTCAACATCATCCCATGTTAGTTTTGCCATAGTATTATTCTCCTTACTGTATATTTATAGTTTTATTTACACTGTTAAGATAAAAAATTTATCTTTCGTATCTTGATTCAATTTCTTTCTGCTTATTTTTTGGATATAATTCTTTTGGATTTCCCTGAGAATATTCACCTGCAGACGTTGTAAACTTCTGGAACTTCAAACCGTAAGATTCCAGTTCTTCAATTTTCTCACGAAGTTTCTTAATCGATAAGTCAGGAATCTTCTGGTACCAATTGAATTGATTTCCGCTGAAAGAATAAGAGCCAGAGAGAAGACCATACCGTTTGTTTTTCTTGTCTACAACAAGAGCATGGAGAGGACTTGCTTTTGAATGGTAATTAGAAGAATTTGGATTTGGATTTGTATGGAAGTACACTTCATATCCAGGTTCATAAGGATTGAATTCTTTTTCAATATTCTTAACGCCTAAAGACTCTTCAAGAAATTTAAAAGTAGATTCAGGAGAATTACACCCTTTTTCCTGCATGTACATTGTAAGAGCATCTTTTTCAAGCTTTGAAGACGGATTATCTTTTATAGCTATAGTGGCTGCTCTTGCGGCATGTTGAAGATTTCCATCAAACTCTGGAAGAATCTCTTTGATTTTTGCTTTAAAGTTTTCAAAACATGCTTCCTTAAATTCCGGTGTCGGGGTGTTTTCAATTTTCTTCATTACCTCACTATGAATTTCAGCCTTAATCTTACCGGCATATTCATTATTTTCAGAGATGTATTTTTCAACATCATCAGTAATAAGAAAGTTATACCCGACAACTGGCTCTCCCCAGTCCATTGTCTTGGGGTCAAACTCATAGACAGAAACATCATAGACGTTTCCTTCAAGATATAAAGCGTATTCTTTAATTTCAGCCCTAAGGTTTGCCTCAGCCCACTCCTTTACTTCTTCCGGTGATTTAGCTTTCCAACGGTTGTAAACATTACCGTCTGTATCACGAGCTTCACCTTTAAGTTCGTTTAACACTTCTTTATTATCTTTGTCTACATAGATAAATCCGTCATTGTAAATTGCACCGTCATCACGGTCATTAATAACATGCAAAGTTTTACGTAATGAAGATTCATGGCATGTCATACCGGAATGTTCAAAAATATTAATAGGAATAACACTGAGTTTTGTTTCAGCCCATTTGTCATAAAGCTGGCTTTCTGTAAGGTCATCAAGGTCGTTATAAGCATGAATCGAATCTGTGTAATTAAGAGAATGGCGAGGCAGTAAATCACTTAAATATGTAGAAAGTTCATCACGAATCTGTACCCAGGCATTTTCTGCAGACATATAGCCAATGCAGTTTGCAGAACGAAGGTCAATAATATAACTGTCTGTAAGTTTACCTGTGTTTTCGTCAATTGGAATACCGCCGGAAAGGTCTTCGCAAACTGCAGCCCCAAGATTATCTTTAACAGCTGAAAGAATACCATCAAGCTCCTGGTTAAAAAGGTCTACATCAAAATGATAACCGTTTTCTTCTGTTCCGGCAATAAAGCGGGATAAAGCTTCATTATTTTGACAGTCTTCAAGTGTGGGAAGTTCAATTTCAATTGTTCCTTCCATAAAGTCATGTGCTTCTTTTTCAGAAAGCTCTTCTTTGAAAAAATCTTCAAAGCTGTCAGGCTGTTTATCTCCCAGAGTATATCCTCTGTTTCTTTCTTTCGGGAAAACCATTGTTCCAAGATTTGTCTGATATTCAGGGTCTCTTGGAGAAAAAGATTCCTGAGTATACTCATAATCAAGTTTTAAAAATTTTCCGTCATCTGTCTTAAAGTACTTTGTTGTCATAGTTTATTCTCCTTAATATATTACTATTCTATTTTACACCTTTATCAAAATTTAAACAACCTTAATCAACGTGTATGAAGAACTTCAACCTTTCTTGGTTTAATTGTCTGTTTATATGTTCTTTCAACCTTTATTTCAGGATTAAGTGCTTCATTTTTCCATTTATCCAATAGATGTTCCCAGGAATTACCGTCTGTAACACCTATGGAAGAAAGACCTGCAGCAAGTTTTTTTCGTTCTCCGCCGCTCATAAAAGCAAGCATTGTATCAGCTGTTGCACGAGGAATGCAAAGAGGCCCCTGCTCTTTCACAAGCAGCTTAAAGTTTCTTTCAAACTCACTTGCAGAATGCTCTTGTATTTTCTCTTTCTTTTCTGCAATTTTATTTATAAAAGAAACCTTTTTACCGTTTTGAATCTGCAGCTGCTTTTTCTGCTCTTCTCTTGCAATCTTTTCATAAACCTTTTGAATATCCTTTTTAAGGACCTGGCCATACATGGACTTTTTTAATAAATCAAGATCACCTTTATTCATTCGGTTTCCAAAAATAAGAATCTGCTTTGAAGGATTAAAAAGACGCTCTCCATTATTGATTAAATAGACTTCATTACCGTTCTCATCCTTCCATTTGCAGATTGTTCCCTTTTCTGTTCTTGCCATAAAAGAAAGAATATCTTGCTTTGAGCAATCCTTCATTCCTGTTGTATCAACAAAATTATTGATAACTTTGTCCATCAAACGAGGATTTTTCTTAGCAATATGATTCATAAGCATAAGAACATCCATTTCATAAGAGTTGCTTCCTTTATGCCAGAAAGAAGAAGAAGCCTTCTGTTCACGTATTATTTTTTCGAGAAAGGCATAATACTGTTTTTCTTCAGAACGTTTCATATTGATAGTCTCCTTTTACCTTTCCATGTAGCTAATTTCTGAAATTTTATGTTTTGATTGAGTTTGATTTATTTCAAGTTTTGGTTCAATTTTACCGTGTCCAACATCAGATATATACCTGTTTGCTTCTGCAAGAACCAAAACATTTGAGTCAGTAAAAAAAGAAGCTTCAAACATTTCGTCAGTATTGTCTTCAACAGACAACCTGCTACCCATTTTCATAAATTTATCATTCAGATAATTATATCCAAAACTGGAAGTGGCAAGCTCTTTGATTGTAGAGGACAAAACTTTTGAATACTGTTTTGAGCTTTCTTTTAAATTAGGATAATTTTCTTTAATAATACTTTTAGCATCTTCATTAAGCATGTGCTGAATACTATTAAGGTCAATTATTGTAGAACCATATAATTCTTTATAATAATCAGCAGAACTTTCAATATGTTTTATGGTAGGTTGATTGTAACTTACATTAAAAGTCTGAGCAGAGAGTTTTGGAGCAAAACTGGCACAAACAGCAAAAGCAAAACCTATAGCAACTCCTTTACTAACTTTCTGCATTACTTTTTGACGAAGATTTTCAACCTTTTCTACAAAGCTTTTATTAAAGAGAGGATTTTTTAAACTTTTATTTTCCTTTATTACATTAAAGGCAATCTCAGGAAGATAATTGTTTTCGCTTTCACATGAATTTTTAAAAACAGAACGTTCATCAAGGTCTTTACTGATTTCACCAAGTTTATGATTGGTAGAAAATAGAATATCATACTGACCTTCCTGAATTTGTACTCCGTAAGCTGGTTCAAAAACTTCAAGTTTATTGTCACTGTTTTTTACAGTAACAAGTTCCACTCCATGATAAGAAAACTTATCATTAATGACTTTCGTAAAGCCATTTTCATCAATAAATTTCATTTTAATTTTCTCCTCTAGGCGGATAGCCGTTTTCTTTTTTGCGATTTACATCTTTTTTCTGTTCTGGGTCTTCTCTAAGCCATGAAGCAAAAACCCTCTTCATGTTTTCTGGTGAATCACATCCCTGCTTGTTTTTAAGCCAGTCCATAAGCTTAGGTCTGTCACTTTCATCAACAAGCGCTACAAGCTGCTGACCAAGTTCAAAAGGAGTTTTGTTAAACTCTTTATCTACTTCAGCAATTTCCTTGAGTTTCTTTTCAAAGTTCAGATAATCAACAGGCTTGAGTTTTTCATACTTCAACGGATGAACGGAAATGTATTCGTCAAGTTTCTGAACAAAATCTTCATCACGAGGTGGCATAAAATTCTTAGAAATAAGTTCACGCAGAATGTAAGGTTCATAAGCTTTATTCTCAATTACACTTCTTGAGTCAAAAGAAACAACAAGTTCTTTTAACTGAGAATTAAGCTGCTGCACAATTGAATTATCGATTACAAAATAATTCTGAGCAGAGCCTGCACCATTTTCATCCCGACTTAAGGTTGCCTGATAAACACCATCTGCAATTTTGAAAACATCAACAGCTTTGTCTTTACCGACAGAATCACCGACAGTAAGTTCCGGTATACTTTCTTTTGAAGGAGATTTAGAGTTTTGTTTTTCAGAAAGCTTTTGAGCTTCAGCAGGTCCAAGCAGATTATTTAAAAGCTCAGCTTTAATATCTGTGTCGTTTTCTGTCTTGATGATTTTATCAATCGAAGCAAGAAAACCGTTTAAAGACTGAGGTTCTTTTATGCCTAAAGAATTGCAAACATCTTTGTCACTAGCAAAAGTTGTAAGGGTTTCAATTAAAGCAGCTCGTTCAGACCAGTTGTTGCTTTTAAGCATTTCTCTTATAAACTTCTCCTGCCAGAATCCGTCCTTACCTTCTTTTCCAGCCATAAGAATATAACCGCTTCTGTCAGTCTGTTCAAAAGGTCTTATATAAACAGACTTCTTGAAGTCTTTATCTGCAGAAATTTCCCAGCCACGATATGAATTGCGCTGATATAAAACAGCTGATTTAGAAACTTCATTTTCTTTCGGATAAAAAGAATCATAGAGCTTTTGCATATTGGAATTAACCTGTTCACACTGTTCAATACAGGTTTCATAAAGACGGACAAAAATGTCTTCCAAATCCTTTACAGGATGTTCCTTTCCAAGATAGTTTTCGAGCATCTGTTTTGAGTCTTCAAGATTTTCTCTTGCACTTTCCTTAGCATATTCAAAGAACTCAGGCAAAGACATAGATGACTTTTCAATATCATTTCCCGATTTAGTAAGGATAACAATATTATCTTTCATATCAAGCCCGACACGAACATTTCTTGTTTCTGCAATAGCATGTTTTTCAGAACCGACAGCTTTGAGTATAGTAGCAGCTTCTTCTTCTGTAATTGCATCTTGTGAAGATTTTTTGAACAGATGAAGATTGCTGTTGAAATACAAGGCAAAATCATGAGGTTCATTATAGTTTCTGTCAAAGAAACGGATTCCGTCATAAGGAGATTTTTCTTCTCCAATGTCCATAGGTTTTTCCATTCCTTTATTAAGAGATGCTGAATATTTTTCCTGAAGACGGTTTGCAAAATCTTCTGCCTTATTAACAGCATTACCAACAGGGTACCACTGTTTTGTTGAAGGAGCATATTTCCATCCATTTGCTTTCAATTCTTTGAGGATGTCATTGAACTCAGGGTTATCTTCAACAGTATCAAACTTAATGTTTACCCTTCCCTTTTCCTTATTATTTATGATGCTGAACGGTAATATTTTATTTTTACCATCAACAGCCTCAGAAAGTTTTGAAGAAATCTCATTGAGCTTATTTTCAACTTCTTTTTCTTCAAGCTTCTGGGCATTTACCTTGATAAGCTGTTCTTCATTTTCAAAGCCTGCAAGGGTTTTAAGATACTGTTCAATTGTTCCAGACTTTTCTCTCGTAATTGGATTAAAGTCAACTTTCATGCCGTTAAATTCAATGCCTTCTTCATTTAAGGCATTGAAAAGCGAATCTTCTCTCCAGCGGTTTTCAGGATTTTTTGAATCGAATTCTACAAGAAGAGAAATCTTTCCGTCATCCGTTGGGTTCCGATACATCTTAACACCAACAAGAGTTAAGTTTTTTTCAGCTTCTCCTGAATCATATTGCTCAAAAAGTGCTACTACATCGTTATGCAAAGATTCTTCAATTACTTTTTCTGTAAAAGGTTCGCCGTTAATAATCCATACAGGCTCTTCATCAATATCATTATCAATTTCTGCTTCCTGTTCTTTTATCTGGGCTTCATAATCAGCTTCAATTGCAGCATCACTCATTCCACCGTTTGCCTGGATGGATTCAATACCTTTATCTATTTCTTCTTCCAGAAGATTTTCCTGACGAAGCTCTTCATCAGTTTTACGAATCCAGCGACCATCTTCGCCTTTTTTGAAAAGTTCGTTTGCATCTTCGCCAACAGAACAAAAATACATATTTATTTCATTTTCTTCTGCAAGAGCTTCCTCTTCATTAAATTCAAGAAGAAAATTATCATTAAATTTGTAAAGTGCATCACAAATATTTGTGATATTGTTTTTTACCCACTGTACATCTTTACCCGCAATACCTGCAACAGTATTAAAATCCATAATATAATTAAAACCATCCCCGCTGTTTTCATAAGCCTGTTGTATAATATCATCTGCAAGGGAAGCAAAATCATAGCTGTGTGAACGGCATTCTGTAAAAAACTGGGAAGCAAGCTCTGTTACATCTTTGAAAACTTCATCAGGAATATGATAGCGTCCAGCGTCATTATCATCAGGTGAAATATCTGCTGCATAATTAAATCCGCTTTCATCTGTGATTCCAAGCCAGGCATTTGTATTATTGTTGAATACATCAACAACCTTTTCTTCTTCGTTATATTCAAACCTGAAACCATAAAGATTTTCAGCTTTAGCATTAGCTTCTTCAGATGAAAGAAGGTATGTTTCGTTAAAGCTGATATTTTTATCATTAAGAAGTTTTCTTACAATGAATTCATTTTCTCTTGAAATACGTAAATTTCCATCAAAAGCAGTAGAAAGGTCATCCAGATCCTGTTTAGAAACATTTTTATGAATTTCTCCGTCAGAACCATACTCTTCAAACCACCAGTCCATTTTTGCTTTTTCTGCAAGTTCATCACAAGCTCTCCATTCTTCATTAGAAAGAGAGTAGGTTTCTTCTTTTGTCATGCCCATATCCTTTGCCGCATTACGGATTTCTTTATAGCGCTTTTCCTCAATCTGAAGTCTTTCCGTGAAGAAAGAATTATATTCAGAAGCATCCATTACTTTTTCAAGAGAATGTCTCCAGAGAGTAAAATCAAAATCATAACCATGCTCACCATATTTGGCATTTCGTGATTCTCCGTATTTTACATCCTGGAGCATATTCGAAATCTGATGTTTTGCAAAAATCAAGAACTCATCTTTGAAAGATATATCCTTATTCTCATCAAGATAATCAGCAATATGATTCATACAGATTCCGGCATATCTTTCAAAGGAAACTGCAATCGCATTCTGTTCTTTTTCAATAGAATCTTTAGAAGCCTTTGCTTCAGAAGCATTAACTATCCAACTGCTGTTAAGCTTTTTACTTACATCAAGAATAGAATTTAAATTACCAAGCTGTTCATTATAACGATTCTTTAATTTTTCATAGTTTGGTGCAATAATATCTGCAACAAGCTTCTTCTGTTCCTCTGTAATATTTGAAGCATTTACTTTCTGCCACTGTTCTTCATATTTTTCAAGAACTTCAGGATAAGAACAAGTCATGCGGATATAATCAGAAAGACCTTCTCTCTCAAAAGGAATTTCTTTACCATCATCACGAGTTATTTTATCATCATGGAAATCATATCGAAGTGAATATGAACCAGGCTCATTTTCTTTTGCATCAGGGAAATTTACAGTAACATCACACTTTAAGAATGTATTGAACCTGTTGTTCAATTCTTTAAGAATTTCTTCACCTTCTTTAAGCCCAAAAACTGTACCACTTTCTATTCTGGCTGATTTATGATTTTCGGTTGAGCCTTCTGTATAAGTAATTTTAATGTAAGGAAGTTTTAAATCCTTAAATTCTTTTTCTCGAAGTTCATTGATTCTCTTAAATTCTTCTTCTGTGACAATTTCTGCATCCAGCTGTTCATCTTCATCAAGCCAGGCAGCATCAAAACCGTTTGCAAGAAGTCCAAGTTCATATCCATAATCAATTCCACGTTCTTCCAATATAGTCTGAACATAGGCTTTTTCATCAATGCTGCAGGTAAATCCAGTTAAATTATTGTCTTCTGTTTTATCTTTCCACTTAATATCATAGCCATTCATAGAAAGATGTTCTTTAAGTTCTACTATTTTGTCTTCTGGTGTATCACCATAGAGGAAAAAAGCTGGTCTGATTTCTTTTGTTTCTTCTTGTGTTATACCAACATCTAAATCAATTCCCATTGTTTCAAAAGCTTTAACAACGGCTGCACATTCACGGTCAGAGCTGAATGGGTCTTTGCGTTCTACTACAAGTGATGAAACAATTTCCTTAAATTGTGGGTTTGATTTCATAAGCTCATCAAATCTCCACATTTTTTCAGACTGTTCTTTTAAGAGTTCTTTTGATTCAGTGTTATAATATTCATCATAAGAAGAGTGATAAACATCAAAGAACTTTTTATGGTCAAAATTATCAAGAGAAACGTTCTGACCAGGCTGAAGTGTACTTTCAGGATTTTTTTCAACTAAAGGATGCTGTTCATAAATTACTGTGTCAGGCTCAACTATACCCATTGCAAGATTTAGTTCACCAAGAGAAAGCTTTTCATTTCCTTTTTCAAGTTCGGTTTTATAAAGCTTACACAAATCAGAAAGACTTTCATTACCCTTAATTTCAATACCACAAGCTTCAAGCTGTTCCTCCATGTCATGGATATAATAATCATTAATATAAATATCAAGACGTTCAAATATTTCAGCTGCAGATTCAAATTCGTATACTTCATTACCAGAACCTTCAAAGTTCTGACCATTATCTATATACTCTTTTCTTTGTTCATCATAAATCATGATTTTACCGGAATCTGAGAATTCAGGACGCATTTCCATTACACCAAGAATGTCATCAAGTGTTACAGGAATTATTTTTACTTCAGTAGCAGTTTCTGTTTTTTCAGTATTTATTTCTTGTTTATATTGTTTAATTTGTTCACCTATTAAATCAAAAGTTTTCTGTTCCCGAACAAGATTCCACTTTTCATTTTCAAAAATTGACGGATTACCATTTGATGAATAATCCATATATTCGATGTCCTTATTATGAGGATCAGAATTCATACGTTTTACAATGCTTATATTAATGTTTGGGTCATTATCTTTCCAGGTTGCAACAGGCATTGCAAAGCGCTCATCACTGATACTTGCTTCCTTAATATAATCAGCATCTGGTATAAAAAGGTCAGCGACATAAAAACCATTTTCATCTTTTGTAATGTTGTTCAATTTGATATTTTCGCTATTAATAATAGACCTGTTTTCCATATTTACATTTATAAAAAGTTCTTTTTCTTTTTCATAAAGGAAAGAAGGTTCAATATAAAGACCATCTTTAGCAATAGATGAGTTTTTCAAAACTTCATCAAGTTCTTTAAAGGCTGCAATAACATTTTGAGCATGTACATTATTTTCTTTAAGTTCTCTTACAAAGTTATCACCCATATAGAAAGAAACTTTTCCTTCTGTTGTCTGAAGAATAATTGCACCTTCTCCGTTCGGGTCATCAAAGATAAAGTCTCCCGGAATATTAATACCGATGCCGGCACTTAAGTCTTTGTTTTTCTGTTCAATAAAAGTTTTAACAGCTTCTTCTGCAGAAAGATTTGTAATCGGTTCAAAATCAGCAAACTGTTCAAACTCAGCTGTATCTTTTACAAAGAAGCTGTATTTTTTTGAAACATTGTTTGTTTCAGATTTCAAGCCTGCTTCGAAAGTATCATTAACAAGTTCTTCAAATCCCAATTCTTTTTCTTTGATAATTTTCTCCTGTTTTGCAAAATCAATCGTATAATCAGGACTTAATGATTTTCCTGTAATAAACACATGTTCAGGATGAGCTGCATAATCCTTAAAACGTTCAAGCCAGAGGTTACAGATAAACTGCTGTAAAGTTGCGGTAGACTGCCCTTCTTCAAAAATAAAATCTTTTTTATCAAGATTTTCTCCAATTACATCTGTATAAGCTGTTACGGTTGCAAGAACCTGACAGTCTTTTTTATTCTTTGGGAAAATATCGGGATTCTGTTTTGAAAAAGCTTCATCAAGATTTTTTTTATAAATAGAATCAACATCTGAATCTGCAAAAACAGTGTCCTTAATAAGTGTTTTAATGATATTCTTGCAAAGCTCATCATCTTTACCCAAAAGCTTTGTTTTGATATAAATATCTTCTTCATAGTTCTTAAGGATGCCGTCTTTATCAATATAAGCACCTTCAGGTTCTCGAACAGGCATAATAAGAATTGAAGAACCATCTGGAGCATCAAATTCAATTGTTCTTGATAAAGGTATTTCAGGATTGTTTTCGTATTCAATAACTTCTTTTGTTACTTTATCGTAATACCAGTGGTCTTTGATTATTGCAAAACCATTACCGACATCAGTAACACCGGCAGCATTTTTTACGTCATCAGGAAGTTCTTCAAAAGAATAATACTTATGAGATAATTCAGAATCAGATTTTTCATCTGAATTATAATATTTATAAACTTCTTTTCCATTCTCATCCAGAACAGGAACTGGAGCAATTTTGTAATTGTCTTCCTGGAAGACTTTATTAAAACCTTTGTCTCTTGCAAAAGAAAGAGCAAGCTGTAATTGTCTTGGATTTACAAAAGTATTTTCAAACATTACAGGAACAATACGTTCAGTTCTTTTTGTTTTTTCGCTGATAGCAATAGCGGCAGTTGCTTCTGAAAGATAATTTGAAATGTGTGCAAGTCTTGATGTACGGTCTATCAGGCGGTCTTTGTTAGGAAAGACTTTTTCATAGGCAGGAAAAGTACCTTCAATTTCTCTTAAAGTATTCGGGTCAATAATTTTACCTTCCCAGGCAGCAGGATAATCCTTCTTGAGTTTTATAAGCATCCGTCCATCTGTTGCAATAGCAAAGCCTTTTTCATAGAAAATACCTGTCATAAAATAACGGGTTTTATCTGTGCTTACAAAATCAGAAACAGATGCTTTTTTGCAGGCTGCGTCTACAGCTTTTTTATTACCGTATGTTTCCAGAAGGATTTTAGAATCCTTTTCTGCCTGTGTCATTTCTTTAATTTCTTTTGTTTCTTCCATAAGTTTATTCTCCTTTTGTGTATTAACTTCAATTGTGTCCGCACGTAACGGATTATTTATTGATAGTTCAATCTTTTCAAAGATTTTAAGCCATTGTGGTGAATTAAAATTAACTGTCTCTGGTTCTCTTATAAGATATACTGAAATATTGTCCTTAATGTTTTCATGCTTTTCAAAATCAGGATGGGCATCAAACCATTCTTCTGTTTTATTGCAGATTTCTTTTTCATTATCAGCAATATATGTAAGCAAAGGCTGCTTAAACTTTTCAGGTATTTTATAGAACTTGAATGTTTCAGTTTCAATTTTATAGTTGTGATTTTCTTTAAGATTTACAAGAATATCAATTAAAGCTTCTTGACATTCATCAATATCAGAGAATGTTTTCTCTGATATTAAAAGCTTATCAAAACCTTTGTAAAACTCAGCATTATGAGGAATCATTAAATATCTGTAACCAGAATTGTCATTATTTTTGCAGACAAAACTTTCATATATAGAATTACCTAAATAGCCATAACCTTCAAAAATGAAACGGACTGGTTTAATATCTTCTTTATTTAAAGTTTCTTTAATCTTATAAATATCCCGGCCTTTTTTTTCACCGTTTACATAATGTTCAAGACTGGAAAGAAAATCGGCACGGTCAACGGCAGAAAAAATAGAATCAATAACAGTAAAAACTCTTTCATTCTTATTTTCTGATTCAATTTCAACTGTCTTTGTTTTATCATTTTCAAAAATGGCAGATTTTAATTTCTGATAAAAGAATCTGTCAAAAGTACCGGTTCTATAAAAATCTTTATCTTTTTCAGAAAGAATACCAAGTTCAAGAATCTTTTCTGGAGTAATTTTAATATTATTATTTGGACATTTTACCCAAAGTTCTTTATGTATAGCTTCTTCGTGACTAAGATTAGTCTTTTCCCCAAAGTGAATAATGAGTCCTCCAATCCCTGGAAATGATTCAACATGATAAAAAGTTTTTCCTGGATCTAATGCTGTCTTATCCTGAACAGCATTCCAAGTACCGTTATAATTAATAACATAGAGCGGAGTACCATCTGCTTCTGACCGCCATTCTGATTGAGGTACATTACCGTCAAATCTATAAATGCGACAGTTTTCAGAATTAATATCTTTGTAAAAATCTTTGATTTCTGTTTTTAGTTTACTACAGGTTTTTAAAATGTTTTTTATTTCTTTAATATCAGAAATTTCATTAAAACCTACTGATTCAAGTACACTTAAGTCTGTACCCGGTATATTAATATTATTATCCATTCCTTTATCCTTTGTATTAATTTCAAGATTTAAAGCTTTTTCTTCCAATAAATTATTTACCGTATATCGCCCTTCTTTGAATGTAATTTCTGCAAAGTTTCCAATTGCATAAGGAGCCGGAATGAGTCCTGGAAGCAATTTTTCTGCTTTATTGAATGTAAGACCTGTAGAAATATTATTATCAAGAAGATAAACCTTATCTTTATTTCTCTTCCAGAATTCCATCGTTGTTTCATCAAACAAGTTTTCGAGGTCTTTTACACCTTTCGCATTTTCAAGGTAAAATTCAACATCAGGTTCTATTCCATTTTTTTTCTGTTCATACAATGTTTCATGAGGTTTACAGCGTAATATATCTGCGATAGGAGAATTAGTTTTCTGAGAAATTGCAGCTGCTAAATGCCAGGTATATTCTGCTTTTCCAGTGTGTTGAGGAGCCGGAACAAGAATAGATTTTTCATTAAAGATACCCTGTTTTACAAAATAATCTGCCATCTGTTCAATTGCATCTTTATACTCTTCAGAGTTTCTATCAGCTTCTTTTATGATATGACAGAGTTTTCTTGTATTTTTAGAGTTGTAATAGCTTTTTGCAGCAAGACCAGACTGTTCATTTTTAATTTCAAGTTCAAGATTCTCATTAAGATAATTCAATTCAAAATCTTTGTATTTTGAATCAAGATAATTTTTTGATACTACAATAAAAGCTTTGTCATCAGGAATAATATATAAAGGATTCCTTTCAAGATATTCAGAAATACTTCCATTTATAATATGGTTTTCCGAATCATAATAGCCGGATGCCCATCTTTTCAATCCGTCTTTTTCAAGCTTATCCTGAATCAAAAGAAAGAGATTTTCATTACTTGCAATATAAACATCAAGAATAGAATTAGAAGATGTTTCAACATCATTTAGTTCCTGTTTTTTTTCAATAACACTCTGATTTGTTTCAATACTAAGAGAGAATAACTTTTTGTTCTCTTCCATCAGTTGTTCAATAAGTGGCACAAAATCAGTTTCAAAGTTATCTTTTCTTGCATAAGAAATTTCTTCTGATAAATCAATTCCCTGCTGTAAGGCGTAATACTGCTCCATAGCACGTGCGAAACATTCACAAGTTCTAAACCAGTATTCTCCAAGATGAATTTCATCCGTCTTTCCGATTTTTGCAGCACTTTTATTAGATTTCTTACGAAGTTTAATTTCATTTTTAAACTTCTCTGCGATCTGATTTTCAAGAGTTCCGTATTTGTCAGAAGCAAAAAAGCTGTGGCTTTCTTTTCCTTTCTGATTATCAAGCCAGTGAGCAACTTCATGAGAGAGAGTTACATCAGCAGTATGATTAATACCTGCAACAGATTCCTGTTTTTCTTCATTAAAAAATGAAACTCCAATTACATTTCTGAATGGAGAAAATACGCCTATATTTTTACTTGCAAACTGCATACAATTATCAGCGTAAGAAATTTTAAGTCCATAATCACTTGCAAGAATAGAAAGATTTCCATAATGACTGAAAACCTTTTCAATGGTTTCAGATAATCTGTCTATTTCTGCTTTAGAAAAGTTAGAACCGTTCTGCTTTTTAATTTTTACACCATAATCGTTATAGAGGTTATTAAAAGTATTTTTATCCCCATAAGCAGTTTCTACAGCCTTTGAATATGAGTCAATATAATCCTGCTTCTGGTAATTCATATCAAGGCGTTTGCCTTTAATGTTTTCCAAAAGTGGCTGCCATTGTTCCAGAAAAACAACTTCATTCTGAATATGATATAGTTTACCGGGAGTTTTTCCTTTCATTTCAAAGGCTTTGTCAGTGATTGATTTGTCTACATCTTTATATTTTAATGAAGGAACATTACAAAGCAAACAGAGCTTAGAAATTTCATTATAACGCTTTGTAGGCATGGAATTCATACCACGAGGAAGTGAAACTTTTTCTATACTACCTTCTCTTTTAAGTTCTGCCCTTTTGCGTTTAAGATAATAGTCTACAGTTGCAGCAAGTACATCAGAAGACATTTTGTATATTTGGTTTTTATAAACCGGTTTTCCATTTGCATCTCTGGCATTTGTGTCAACCTTGCTTTGAACAAAATAGTTTCCATCAGAAAAATCTTTAACACATACTGGAAGAAATTTATCTAAGGCAAGTCCTTTTGCGTCAAGCTCAGGAATCCAGGATGGCCGGGGTTTATCAAGAATATCTTTCCTGTTACAGAGAAAAACCTTGTCATTTTCAACATCTGTATAATCAATTACAGAATTACCGTTTACAGTAATTTCTTTTGGAGTAAATATATAATCTTTTAATTCTATGTCTTCTGCTTCGAGTTCTTTTGCCATAAATCACTTACCTTTCTCTTTCTTTTGTTCTTACAAAATTATCTTTGACAATTTCTGAATAATGATTTGCCATAGCATAAATCGTAGTGCTGCCATACTTATGCTTTAAAAATGAAAGAAATGCTTTATCGTGAAAAATCTTATTTTTCTTCAATTCATGTTCGATACGGTTTTCCATATCAATTTCACGTTTGAGTTTAAACAAGTCTGCTTCTTCTTTGTTTCTGGCAGGTTTGTAATCAGAAACATCACGGCTTAAGTTTTTGACTAAAAGATTTTCTAATTCTTCAAAAGTCTTTTCACGTTTCTGAGGATTTCTGCCAGCTTTCCGGCAAATCTCATCAACTTCATTGCCGGATAAAATTCTGTTTACTTTTATTTTCCCGGTAATAATCCATTCTTCTGTATTCGGGTCAGGATTAGTTCTGTAGTGATAACAGCCGTTCTCAGGAACTTTCTGAAGCCCTGCATAAGCGTGACGGAAAGAACCTTTTTCGGTATAGCCGTTTTTCATAGCCTCTTCCTGGTAATCTACATCACAGGCATATTCACATTCAGCCCATACAAACTCACGAGGAAAAAGCTCTTTTTTACCATTCAACGGATTTACTTTTTCAAATTGCTTTGCAATCGGAACTTCTCCAAGATGCCAGCCGGGTCTATATGCAAGTTCACCTTTAGCGCAGTGTGTACCAGGACCTCCTTTTTCAATCTGAGGTCTACCGGTCTTAGTGTAAGAAGCAATGTCTCCAGCAGAAGCTTCAAGCCAGACTCCCATAGGAGTGTCGCTGCCGCCTGGGTTTTTAACCATAGGCGGATAAAGTTTATCGTCTTTTAAGTAGAATACTTTATATCCAATTTTAGTTTTTACCGGAGGTGTTGAAACTTTAACACCTGTATTAACAGATTCATTACTCATACATTACCTCTCCACTGACAAATCATCATTCTTTGATTTTGCTTTTTTCTGAATAAGCTCAGGATATGCAGCTTCTTTAATGGCTTTTATAAGAGTTGCCTTACTTTTTACACCACGATTAGCAAACTCTGTGTTAATAATACCTGTTGCTCCCTCCACATCTGACTGACAGGCAAGGGCCATTTTAGAAGCTTCAAGTACTTTGTTTTTATTATTAAGATCTTCTTTTGAAAGGAAGGAACGTACAGAAGAAATATAGTCATTCCAGATTTCTTTTTTATAATCATTGAGTTTATTATTGTTTTTTGGAGCGATGGTATAATCTTCTCCTTTTTCTTTCAGACGTGTGTAATATTCTTTAACTTCAATATAGTCTTCGCCTTTAGGTTCATGGTCAAAATAATTCCACGGTGTAATAGAATTATCATCAAGAGCAACACGGAACTTCCAGTTTTTATACTCGCTTAACTGGGCAGAAACTTTCTTATTTTCATTGTTTTGACGATAAGATACAGTAAGTCTCTGGTCTTTTTTTAAATTCTCCAGCTGTAAGAGAACATCTTTTGCAGCATTAAAACCGTCAAGCCAGGCTTTTTTCAATGAGCTTTCAGAAAAATATGCTTTTCCGAATTGTTCCGTATCAAAATTACCTTTATTAGCTTTTTCAGTTACATAATTTTCTGCCAAAGATTCTGGAGTTATATCACTAGGGCTTTCCTTTTTTACATTTATATTCTGTTCCAATTTATTTTCAAAAATAATTTCTTTTCCAAGTTTGACTGCTTCATCATATTCAATCTTTGCTCCACGACTGTCCTTCCAGTCTTCAAGAAGATAAATTGCATCACAGTTACCAAGAGCTTTTAAATCAAGCTCCATAAACTGTTCCCAGGTGAACATATCAGGATGTAAAGCCGGATTAAAAACAAGATGCCCCTGTTCTGTAAGTTCTTTTTCCTTTAAAGCAAATTTTTCTTTAAAATCTGGGTCGCCGGAAATTTTTCCAGAAAGATAAATCTTTTTTGCCATAGTTTATTCTCCAAAATTAATCAGCGCCAATTGGCGCTAAATGTTACATAACAAGTTTTGAATCAGAAAGCGATGCTTTTCTTAATTCAACAGGAACAATATCTTTTTTTGCGTTGAACAAAAGATAGCGTTCGCCAGTGTTGTCATTAAACAAGGAACCTTTAATTCCGTGGCTATATAACAGTGCAGATGATTTTGCCTTATCATGTCCAAAACATTTGCTTACTACAAAATTAAAGAATTCCTGGCCGCTTGGGATTTTCAGAAGAAGCTGATATTTTTCTTTTACAAACTCGTCATAGATTCTGTTTGTTTCTTCCCTTACATTTTTTCCTTCAAGATTATTTCCGATTTCATTCAGAGTTTTTCTTGCTTCATGAATAAAAAGAGACATAAGGAATTCTTTATTCATAAGAATATTAAGAATATCATCACTCTGTTCTGATACAGGTTTATTGACATCAAGGAAAAAAGATTTACCAGGAATGTTAATTAGCATCCAGTTATTAAAAGATACGACATTCTTTTTTCTTGTAGATTCATACATTGCAATCTCTTCATCAAGAGTTACAGGCACACCTACTCCAAAATCCTTTTCCTGCTTAACGATGTAATTCTGTAAAGAAATAAATGCGTTCATTAAAAACCTCTCTGATGTGTAATATGACGTGGCTTAACTTCAAGCTCACGTTCACGGATTCTATCAATTTCTTTATCTTTTTCGAGTTCTGGCCTTTTCTTTGGTTCAAATTCAGCAGCCTTTGGAGCAGTAACTGAAAGTTTTTTATCGTAATCTTCTTTGGTGAAGATACGGTTATATTCAAAGTTATAATGTGTCATTCGCTGTGAATAAAGAAAACTGTCTGCAAGAGTAAGTGCCAGTCGTGGAGACGGAGTATTTGCAGTTTTTTCAAGGGCAAGAAGAAGTTCGTTTTTTTCCTGTTCAGTTAACGGCTTGTTAAGTTCAAGCCCTGTCTCCTGCTTGATGTAATAATTATTTAATGCAGAAAAGATTAATTTCTGAGAATTGTCATATTCATTTGTTGCATTTACAAATGCCTGCTTTATCTCTTTGAGAATATTTTGACTTTTTAGATTGTTTGAAATATTTTTTCGTTTATTTTCTCGTAACTGGGCTTCAACAGTTCCAGAATCATATTCAGTAATGTTTCTAATCATGTTCTGGGCAATAGTTCTCTTTTTTTTGTCATCATCGTTTCTTGAATAAGAGAGAGCTTTGTTTAAAGAATCTTCTGTAAATTGTTCCAAAAGGTATATGCTCTGAGAATCAACTTTTCCACGAACGTTACCAGTAATCATTAAAGGTTCTGCATCAGATTTTTTTTCAAGTCCGATAAAAGCAGCATCAGCGCCAAAAATCCATTTTAAAGATTCAGCCCCCATGCTGGCAGCCTTTAATTCAAGATATACTTTGTTGATGTCACCAAGATGATGTCCGTTTACGACATTTACATCCTGTGGAAGCGGTTTAGATTGAATATAAGGAACACGATTGCTTTTAATGCAATCACGCATAAGGATATTAATTTCGTTATGAATACTGTCGGTAAGAGCTTCTACAGGATATGTTTTTATTTCATTTTTCATAATCAGTTCCTTAAAAAACATCCTAAGAGGCAAAAGAAACTTATAGTTTATTTTACACTCTTAGGATATAAAGATTACTACATTCCTCTTTCGTAGGAAGGTTCTCTTGTGCGAGGCTTTTTTGCAGCACTCTGTTCAACATCCTTTTTCTTTTCGTAATACTTCTGAAGGTTTTCTTTTGACTTCAGATAAAGACGTTCAGCCGGGTCACAGATTTTCTTGATTGCAAGAAGATCAGGTTTTCCAGGTTCAATTTCAGCAGAAAGCTTTGCAACAGCTGCGCTCTTGAATGCTTCTGCCTGTTCAGGAGTAACGAAAAGCTTTCTTCCAGACTGAACGGCATTCAAAACCTGTGCAATGTACTGGAAAGGTTCTGCGGTTTTTTCATTCAAAGGAATTACTTTTTCATTTGCCTTTTCCATAACTCTTTCAGCAGGATTCTTCTTTGCAGCATATTCAGAGTTTGGATGCTTTTCGTTGATGTAAGCAACATCTTTCTGATACTGTTCTGTCATCTTCTGCTTGCAGTAAGCAATAAGATTTTCTGCATTTTCTACCTGACTGATGTTGAACCATGTATTCTTGAACTTGATTTCACCCCAGTTCTTTGAGTCAACAACAGGAATGACAACACCTTTTGAGCCTTTTGCAAGTTTGCATTCTACACCGGCTTTCTGAGCTTTCTGAAGTGTTTCAAAAGTTACAAAACCATTTGAAGGTACACCAAGCTCAGCAGCTTTTGTAAGAAGCATAATCTGTGTGAGGCCTTCTGCTTTTTCATTTGAATTGATGTTGTAGGCAGGCTGCAAATCTACAAATCCATCTTTGTTAGGAAGAAGAGGACTTGTACCGTTTTCGAGGGAGGCAAGAACTTTATCGCCAAGTTCCTTGAAGTAGTCATAAGATGACTTTATTTTTTTCAAACCGGAAAGAGGCATTGGAGAAGCTGTCTTAACACCATCTTCAAAGTTCTCAACTGAAACAGGTTCTTTTGTTTCCATAATAAACTCCTTGTGGAGTCAAAGAAAACTTGGGCTACGCAGTAGCCCTAACAATCTCTTTCAGCAGAAAGGCACTTTCTGCAATCGGATTGGTTATATTTTCAATAACCCCATAAAAAATTGAGAATAAACTATTACAAAAGTAACAGCGTAACTGTATTATAAAACAAAAGTGTAAATAAAGCAAGTTGTATTTATAATTATATTATTGTATAATACAAATATGTCATTGACAGTAAAGCTTCCAGATAAAAAGAAAAAAGAAGAGTACTCATTGTATGTAAGTACGAAAATTACATACAAAAAAACTTTTTCTGACCTTGGAACTCTTATAATATCAGAAGGTTCTGGAATTGCATTTTATTCTGCATCAAATTCAAGACGTGCAATAGTTTATTCAGAAATAACAGAAAGAGGTTCTACACTTCCTCTCCTGGAAGGAACGCTTCCCTATATCAAGCAGCCGGTAAGAATAATTTATAAGGCTAAAGGCCGCAAAGTTGATCTGCTTAAATTTATGGTATACAACCTTGAAAAAAAATATGGAGATTCAATTTATAGTTTGGGAGATGTCTATTGGCTTAAGCTTGCTTCATTTATTGATTCAGTAAGAAAACCTAAAGGTAAGACAGGTTCTTATAAAAGGCAGATATATATGATAACCGAACAATACATAAAGAAAGGGAAAAAAGATGAAAATCTATAAGGGAATTTTAGATGCACTGATGATAGAATCAGTTTATGTAATTTCAAATGAAAATATATACATGTGCATCCCGTTGAATATACATGACACTAATTGGACAGTTTCTTGTGACTCTGAATTCATAACAGGTAAAATACAGTTAAAAGTAAACTTTAATGGTTCATTCATTTATTTCAATGCCAATATTGAGAAAAAAGACCAGGAAACTGTAAGCGCTTTTCTTTATGAAATACAAATAGAAGAAGCAGAAAAAAAAGCTGATAATCAGAAAGCCGTATTCTTTATGATACTCTCTGAAATTGAAGAGGACTATAAGGAATATAACAGACGTAAAGAAGAACGATTTGAAATCGGACTTGATGAACAACGCATTAAAGCAATCAATTTTAAGGATGCTGAACACAAGCTCATTATCAACAAAAAGCAGCTTCCGTGTGTGATAAACAATATTTCATATTCAGGTGCAAAAATTACGACAGAAGAAGAAAACTTTGAAGTAAACAAAAGAATTGGTCTTTGCCTTTCATTTATAAATCCTATAGAACAGGTGTTTTTAATAGGAACTATTAGAAACTGTTTCATCAAAACAATCAAAAATGAGAGTATAGTTTCTATACTCTCTCTTGAGTTCGAACAACCGCCTTACGAGTATAATAAAAGACTTCAGCTTTTTATAAAAAAAATATCGGAGGATAAAAAATGATGATTAATCTGTTTTACAAGACCATAAGAATCCTTACATGGATAATAATTATTATTGCAATAATCCTGGTGCTTTCAAAACTCCTTCCCTTTATAGGTGATATTTTTCAAACCATCACAAAACTTATTAAAGGTTTTGCAGATAAATTGTCTTCAGTAAAAGACTTAGTAAAGTAAGAGGCAAAGTGTAAAGAGAATGTGCACTTGACAACTAGGTGTAATTAAAACTATAATTCAACTATGAGTGAATTGAGTGTTACTGACTTTATTAAAAACAAAGAAGCAGAAAACCGTTTTGACTACAGAAAGTTTTCAGACGATGACACATACGCATTAAGGGATTTAAAAATTGCTGCAGAAAAGAAACTTTTATGGGCGTATATAGTTGCACTAGGTATTCCAGATAATGCAGAAAGCAAAAACTCAGTTTATTACTATTACAACGGCAAATTCAAATCCATTGCAAATCCACATGTTTTCCGCTGCAGGGAAAAGATGCAGCCATCCCGTTGGTATTACAAGGTCGGAGAAAAACTTCCAGAACCAGTAATTTTTACACCAAAATATTCTGTAGAAGACCTTATGTATAAAGAATCTATTGGGCATGTAAAGTTCAGAGAGCTTCAGAAGCAGTACACTGTACAAGGTCTTGCAGACAAATATGACTTAAACTTCAATCAGATAAAAAATGTTCTTTACAGAAGAATGAATCCTCTTACAGGACGTGAGTGCTTCAAAATACTTCCACAATATACATTTATCATCAAACTTCGTGATGTAATAAACCCAGACCTGTGGTATATATTCCCGGAAGAAATGGAATAGATTACACTATATCGCTATTCAATTTCCTCTCTTCTATTCAGCTACATTTAATAACCTCTGTTATAATCATCCGATTTATTTTTTGTATTTTTTAAGTTTTGTGTTTGTCCAACAGAAATCAATCTGTTATATTCCGGCAACAGTATTTTTTTCAATCGAAATTCCATTTCTTTCTGATAAAGTTGTTTTCTATCTTTAGAAATAATAGAAAATTCACCAACACTTTCAGGAATAGAACTTAACATATCACAAATTTCTACCATCTTATTTTGTAAAAGCGGAACAACTCTCTTAATTGCATTTTTCAAATTGTCATTATCGAGTTTCAGCAAATCAACAAATTTAGAACTCGATTTACCGTCTAAACTGTAAGCAGTTACCGAGTCATAAATACCTTTTTCAAGAGATTCTAAATTATTGAGTTTATTAATAATCCTTTTTTCTGGAACATTAGGAGAAAAAGCTGCTCCATTATCATATATTGGAGAAAGAATATCTCCAGATTTATTTCGCAAAATACCCCAGTTTCCATTATTGCGGTCATTATTGTTAATAAAACCATCAATTACCACACAATCCCAAAAACGTTCTTTTATTCCAGGAATATTATTAATTGAGGGATTATATTCAAGGTGTATTAAAACCTCATTTAATAAAACAAAATGTTCACTGCCTGTTGGAGACATACTTAAATCAAGTTTTTCATTTAGAACTTTGTTATAAGTGTTTTTGAGCTGACGAAATTCTATGAGGCGTGTATCATTTATACATAAGTCTTTACAGGCAACTACAACATGATTATTTCTAATCCCAAGTAATGTTTTATGAACGGGATAACCTAAGATTTCATATACATGACTTCCAATATATTCTGACTCAGGTGTTGTGGAATAAAGCAAATCAGACACATTAGTAAGACGAGATCCCTTTTTAGGATATTTTATAATCCAAGGTTCATTCTCAATAAGTATACCCTCTTTATCACCAGAATTACCACCATAAGTACCATTTCTATCACTAAATGGACATGAAGAAAAATCAAATATACGCATATTATTCTACTCCATATATAAGGCCATTTCAGCTCTGTACCAGAACCTTTTCTCTATAGTTTCCCAATCTTTTTTGGAAAGCACACCTGCCACCATTGCATTTTTAGCAAGGATAATTAAATCATCCCACCGGTCATAATAACAGACAGAATCTCCTTCATTATTGTAATGCTCTAATTTACCAAGCTGCTCCAGAATATTTGAAGGTATTTTATCAGGAAGAGAAATATTATAATCAATAAAATTGAGTTGATTCATAAAGCTTATTTTCCTCACATATATTCTACCACAAAAAAGCCCTGCTCGCTAGATACGGACAGGGCTTTTCACTTTATATTTACAAATACATCTATTCAGAATAACTAAAGGTAAGAGAATACTTACCGTCAGATTGTGCCGTACTGTTAAAGAAAGTACTGAAGAACACGACTTCATTTGAACTTAATGTAACAGAAGAACCGCTCTTACTTACAGTTACCGTTGTACTTACAGAATAGCCGTTTGCAGTCCAACTGAAAGTTATGTCAGAACCGCTTACAGTATATGTACCACCGGAAGGAGCATTAGTTTTTGAGCCAGAGTAAGTCCAGTTTCCATCTGATAAAGTAATAGAACCTTCTTTTTGTGTACCTGTTGCATTATTAAAGGAATATGTACCGTTTACGGAAGAAGTGTTTCCTCCAGCACTTTGACTTGAAGAAGAAACAAATTTATAATCCTGGTAAACAGTAGTATTATTTTCTGAATCTTTCCAAAGAGTAATAGTACAATCTTTATAATCAGCATAAAGAGGATTTGTTACAGATGAATAAAGGTGTAATGCCCAAGTAATATTATTCAACTTTAAAGTCATACCCTGGGTAGAAGCTGTAGAATATTCGTAGAAACAGAATTCGTTTTTATTGATAGAAAACTGAACATTATCCATTGTAATAGAATCATCTGCAAAGATAATTACATCAGGATAGCCAGACTTTTTAGTACCTTCATATACTTCTACTTCCCATTTAGTTCCTACAAGCTTGTTATAAACAGCAATTGCCGCAAGGTCCTGCGTATTTTCATTGCTGTTATTATTATTACCAGAATCCGGTGTATTATTCGGCATCTGACATCCTGCAAATAAAACCACAAAAAACAGTAATCCCACAATAATCTTTTTCATATAAAATCTCCTATGATAAATGATTTTGATTTTCAACTTAATGAAAAAAGGAAAGAAGAAGACGCAGCTTCTAAAGAAGAACCGTGTGCAAACGGAACAAAAAAACTTTATACAATTAATATATAAGCATTAAAGGAAGCTGTCAATAAGAAGTTAGCAAAACACTTATAAACATCTTCCCATGTATTTTTATTCAGTTACATTAAGATAATAACTTGAAGGAACTTCATAACCGTAAGATCCGCTGCTGTTACAAGGACTGTCTGTTACCTTAACTGCAACAAGAATTTCCTGAGTATAATCAGAATCTGTCTGAATTACAAATCGACCGATTACAGTCACAGGATAGTTCTTGTTTTCCATCTTAACGGATGTCTTAATGTAATAATACGGCATAGTAAATGAAGTCTTTGCAACTCCGGCATTACCTGCAGCGTAAGAAGCCTTATTTTCATTGAGTTTCCTCAATCGTGCAT
This sequence comes from Treponema sp., assembly GCA_004554075.1. GTDB lineage: Bacteria > Spirochaetota > Spirochaetia > Treponematales > Treponemataceae > Treponema_D. The sequence goes on along the minus strand of SFOB01000009.1, from coordinate 18,265 downwards.
CACTAATGGCATTCAGCCTGTTTTCTTCTGTTTTTTCTTCATCTACAACAGTAATTTCAACAGTTTCACCATTTGAATTAACTTCTGAAAAAGTCTTGTATACAGTTTCGTAAGTTACGGAGTTTTCATCAATTACTACATCCTTAAGAAGGAACTTTGTTTTGAAGAACTCATCAGTTACGGCATCTGACGGATTACGTGCATAATATCCGTAGTCTTTTGCATGGCGGACCGTGAAGCTATAGTTGCCGTCAGAACCATTTGCAGCGCAGTTTACAAGTTCTTTCTGAAGCTTTCCAGAAAGGTCTTTCTGAGAGTCCTGCATGACAGTTGTTGCCTCCGTAAAGCTTTCGTAAGTAACACTTGTAATTTTTGTACTTGAAGAAGTATCTATATTTTTGAAAACACCAGATACAGTCTCACCATCACCTACAATCAGCATACTTGCATTTTCATCAGAGTAACTGTACTTAGCAACTAAAGCATTATTTGCTGTTGCAACCTTACTGTTTATTTTTGCTACATAGAAATCCTCTTTTTTAATTTCAAAGTTTACTTCTTTTGTTTCAGAAGAAGAAATTACTTCTACAGTTCCTGAATATGCTCCATTAACTGCAAAATACAATGTCCCAGAACCTTCACCTTTACTTATTTTTTCATGCTGCCTTATTATATATTCTGTATAACCGTCTTTCTGAGTAACAGATGAATAGCCTTTAGATAGTGAAAGTCCTGTATACTGTGAAGTTGGGATGCGGACAGTAATGCTTTCACTTGAAGGATAAACTTCATAAGGTACATAAATGACAGAAGGTTCAGAATCAATTTCTGCTGTAGTACTGTCAATATTAAAACTATTAACATTAAGATAAGGAGCTGTAGGAACTTCACCAGGATTAACAAAGTCAGCCATTTTATAATGAGTGTAACCACCTGCTGTTTCTGTTACCCAGCTACCGTTAGTATAAGCTTCGCAGTCTCTTCTTTCGACAGTAACAGTAATTACCGTACTGTGTGATTTTCCCCTTCCATCCTTATAATTGATTGTAAGAGAACCGTTTCCAACAATAGTTTTAGTAGTGTCTTTGCTTACAGTAGGTGTAAGATAAGCATGATTAAGCTTTGAAAACTTAGTACCTGAGTCAGACTCATCACCAAACCAGGAACGGAACAAAAATCCAGAACCTTTGTTATAAGGAATAGATGATACAGAATCTGGACGAACTAGGACGCTGTTATTCAAAAGTTCCTGAGTAGAAATCGTATATGGCGTACAGATATCGTACCGTACACCATTAATATGGCTTAGGTTTTTTGTAGTGTTTTCTCCATCATTTCTGTAATTATATACTTCTGTACCATTAAACTTAAGCGACATTCGTCCACGGCTTCTATATACATGACGACAAAACCATTCCCACCAGTCATCATTTTCCATCCATGCGCTCCAAGAAGCTGTAATAGTCGGAACTGACGGATTATGAGCAATGGCATGATATGTATTTCTCCATATATACTCACGTGTTACAAGCCAGTTTTCGACACCCATGCCTCTAAGAGTAGTTATAAAACTGTTTTCATATAAATGTGCATTTTTATAACTTTCCCATTTACTATTACCCTGTTCATCATTACCCTGGATTTCCATCGGCAAATCCTTGTAATAATCCCAAAGATGACAGAGGTGGTAAACAGTCTCCGTAGAAGAAGAGTTTGCTCTATCTGGATAGAAGTAAATCATACCCATACCGTCTACGGGAGTCATAGATATATTTTTCTGGATATTATTACCTTTGTACGTTTCAAAAAGCTTAGTAAACTTCTCTGTTCTATCAATCTTTAGCAAATTGCTTCCAGAACTACAGTAAACCGCATCTTTTCTTCCAGTTGGATCTGGAGTCCAGTCCTTACTATTCAGTTCTTCAATAAAACCCACTGCATTTTCATTCTTGATTTTCAAAGAGAAAACCATTTCCTCTCCGTCACCAAGGGTAATGCTTGTAAGCTTGCCCTTTGCATCATAGCCGGGCTTTGTCCACGCACCGGCTTTGGTCAGGTCAATAAGCTCTATATCATAATTTTCATAAAAAGCAGAGTAGTAGAAGCTTTTCTTTGTAGCGTATGTACCGCTTGTATCATTAGGAAGCGTTGCCCTGACAGTAAGGTCAAAGTTACACTCAGTATGAGGTATAATTCCAACAGTCAGAAAGACTTTTTCAAGTCCGTCTTTTTTATCAACCTTAATTTCCCTTGTAACATTTCCAACAGAAATTTCAGATACATTGTCTGGAGTACAGTGTCCTGTATTACCTTCAGAAGGAATACAAGCAACTACACTGCTTCCTTTCAGAATATCAATTTCAAGGTCAGAAGGATAATAAGCAACCTGGAAATACTTTACATTAGCAGTATCAGGATTATCGTTTGAAAGAAGGGTCAAAAGATTTCCTGACATATCATAAAGACTTAATTCCACATTGTACTCAACATAAACCTTAAGGGAAGGAAGGTTTGCAGAACTTGCACCAACCATAGAGGCTGTTACTGTACCTGCAACGCCGCCCGGATAATCAACCTTTCCTGTAATACGAAGCTGTTTTTTTGCAGTATCATCTTCAACAGTAAAGTAGTTTGTAATGTTTCCAGTAAGTCCAGAAGAACCGGTTGTCATCTGAGTAATCCAGTTTATAGTTGCATTTTCAGGATTAGTTCTGTAATTTACGACTTCAGTATAACCTGGAATAACATGAATGCTTCCCGTATCAAAAGATATTTCTGCATTTGCCTTTACAATTACAGTACACATTGCAGTCTTTCCGTTAGGAAGCTTTGCAATTACCTGAGTCTGGCCAACAGACTTAGGAGTTACAGTACATGTTGCACCCTTTGCCTTGCTTACGGCTACAATGTTCTGTCCTCCAACCTTTACAGCTGACCAAGAAATTGTCTTATAATCAGCATCAGTACCGTTTGTAAGCTCTGCTGTAAGAGTAAATGAACCGTCATCTTTATATACAGTTTCAAGAGATGTATTAAGATTGATTAAAACTTCTCCATGTTCTTCTACGATTATATAAAGCTGCTGAACTGCACCGGTTTTTTCATGTTCGCATACAAGAACATATTCTCCGCCATGATTAAACGTTACGTAAACATCAGGACCGTAAGCAGTTTTATCCGGGCTTTCATCAAGAAGGGAAAGTCCGTCATCCTTATTTGCTACACTCCACTTAAGGTTGAACCGTTCAGTAGCATCAAGACCTTCACCGCTTATTACTGCTGAGAAAGTTTTACTTGTTCCGGCTTCTACCGTAATAATTGAGTTACCAAGAGAAATAGTTGGAACATTTGGTTCTGGTACAGTAACTGCAACAAGCATTTCTGTAGTAGCAAGAACAGTACCGTCAGAAGTAACCATAGAAGCTGTAAGCGAGGCAGTACCATAGCTTAAACCACAAACCCACGCTACGGCATTAGAACCCTGGATTATACAAACGTTTTCATTTGAAGAAGAATATTTAATTTCAAAAGCCTCTTCTACAGAAGGAACCTGCAGCGGGAAGAAATAAAGTTTTTCAGAACTGATGTTTGCAGAAGTCTTTTCAAAAGCAAAGGTGTCATAATTGCTTATCATAACAAGAATGTCTGCCTGTTTTGAAGCTTTTGCATGTTTTACATGAATCTTTGTAGTTCCGGTTCTTCCTGTAGGCATTACAGAACACTGTTCTGCAACAGAAGTAAGTCCTATAAGGTTATAGTCATCTGCCCACCAGATAAAATCCTTACCGTCAGTAGGTTCTCCGTTCACTAAAGTTGCAGTAATTGTAGAAAGAGTATTCTGAGTTGGCTTCAATTTCAAAACATTGTTTGAAATTGAAATATAAACACCGTCTTCGATTTTATCTTCAATAATTACAAGTACAGTTTTAGAATAACTCTCGCTGAAGCGTGTATTGTAAACTGTGATATAACCGATTCCGGTATTAAGACCTTTTATATACGCAGCCCCAGAAACGGAGCTTACAAGCATTAATGACGGATTACTTCCCTGAAACTTAAAGTAGTTATTATCACTGTCACCGTTACCGCCAATCATAGAAGCAGTAAGAGTGGTACTCATTCCCTTCTTTAGGGTAATAATGTTTGTATTTGTAGAAATATAAGGCTTATTTGTAATAACTCCAGAATCAAGAACTGTAACAATAAGCTTGAGTGCATAAGGACACTTTTTATGAGTTACCTTAACTTCACAGGTTCCTGGAGAATTGGCACTGAGTAAAGCAGAGGTACCATTATTTGCAACTACATCTACAATCCTTGTATCAAGAGATGACCAGGACCAGTCAAAATTATCTATTGAATCACTGTTTACAAGAGAAACTGTAGCCGTAACATAGTTACCCTGAATTGCAGTAATTACATTATTGGAAGTAGTAATATAAGGAATTGTAGAAGCATCAGGACTCTGATTTACAATAACAACTACTTCTTTTTCAAAATCTGCATCTGGATGACGGATAAAGATTTTGGTAGTTCCGTTCTTTACCGGCTTAATGTAACAGGTATTAGAAAAGTTTACATAAGAGACAGTTGCAATAGAAGTGTCTTCACTTTCAAAGGTAAAACCTTTTGGAACAGAAGCAGAATCAGACTGCTCTGTGTGATTTACGGTTGCGACAAGAGAAACTTCTTCCTGCCCTGCATAAAGTTCAAACACCTCCTGGTTTACTGAAATATAGCAGGAGTCTTCATTTATAAACTCATACTGATTACCTGTCTGTAGATTAATGACAAGTACATTCTGTGAAAGAGGATGACTGATTGTAAGCGTAGCCTTTGAAGAAGCAGAAAGCGAAGTTACCGTAAAATAATTGTTATTTGCAGAAACTTCATAATCACCGTTTGAAAGTTTATAGGTCAATTTACTGTAAGCACTTTCCTCAATATTGAAAAGTTCAACACTGAAAGAAAGAGAGCGATTTATGTCTTCAAAATAAAGTACGTTCTGAGAAGTAGAAATATAACAGTCTTTTGCTTCATCAATTATACCCTCTTCTGTTACATTAACTGTAAAGAAAACGTCATCGCAGCCAGAAGCCCCTGCTTTTATAACAGCGGTTCCAACCTTAACTCCTTCAACAATGCAGGTTCTATTAGAATTTTCAGTCGAAATAGAAACAAAAGAAGCACCCTGTGTTACAGTCCAGGAAATATCAGAACCTGAATCAAAGCCTACAGTTTCAAGATACAGGTTTACTTTTTGAGATGTTTTAATGGTTTCATTTGTTTTATATGTATAAATGCTCTTTACCATGAACTCATTAAATTCTTCTTCAGTATCATAAGAAACAACAGTAAACTTAACAGGATATTTACAGTACGGATGAGTTGCTGTAACAGTACTTCTTGAGCCACCAGAACCAAAAGCAGGAGCTGTTATGACACATTCAGTTTCATTTCCGTTTACTGTTGCATTGCCTTCACAAGACCATACAATGTCAGAAGAATTACCGCTACCAGAGAATGAAATATTTACTGTTCTGTTTTCACCGTTTTTAAGAGTGACAACAGATGCACTTGAAAGATTAAGATAAGAAACGGGTTCTTCAGCAGCCTTCTCTGGAGAAACAACAACAGTAATTCTTGTTGAATAAGTTGCTTTTGGATGACTTATATCAATATAGGCAGTACCAACATTAACAGGTTCAATTATTGCATAGGCAGTCGTACTTTCAGCTACGACAGAACGTGCAAAAAGGCTCTTAGATGTTCCATTACCGCTTTTCCAGTTAATGACCTTTGAAGAAGAGCCGTCTGCTGCATCATTTGTAATAGTCCACTTAAGGTTCTTAATATCATTTTCAGAAGCATTTCTTAAGACAATGTTTATCTGCTGCGGAGAATCAGAAGGAGACATCCTTATATAATTCTGGCTTGTTGTAATATAACAAGTAGCATCCGAAGCTTCTGAAGTAACATTACGAACTAAAACTACAAAGCTTCTTGAAGGAACGCCAGGATAAGATACAGTAACCTTTACACTACCTGTTTTCTTACCCTTAATGTTGATCTTGTCACCGGACAGTTCAGAACTGCCGTTATATATGGTATATTCAATATATTCGTCTGCATCATCAGAAAAGCTCCATGAGAAAAGTGCAGGATTAACATCAGCCGCATAATTTAAAAGACTAAGAGAAACACTTTCATAAGAAGTATCAGAAACAGTTACAAGGTTCTGAGACGGTTCAATATAAGCTGTTTCAGCCTGAGCAATTACACGAACAAGAATATCAAGGTCATAGTAACTTTGAGGATGATGACATCTTACATAACACTCGCCTTCTTCATAAGCTTTTAGAGAAACATTAAGGTTTCCGCTACCGGTAACTACAACTGGACGGGATGAAATTTCGTTACCCAAAGAATCAACAATTGAATATTCAAAACCGCTTGCATAATCTGTAACAAGAGGATTTACAAGGTCTACTGCAAATTCTGCCGTATCAGACTCAGAAAGATTAATTGTAATTACATTTTCAGAAGTCGTAATATAGCACTGGCTTGTACCGTCAGAAGAACAGTCTACAAGCATTGAATAGCCATAGGCAGCCTTACCATGCTTTACGGTTACTTTGGCAATACCTTCATTCTTTCCTGTAATCCAGCAGTAATTACCTTCTTTCTGCAGAGATGCTACAGAAGATTTATCAATAGTCCAGTCAAATCCGTTTATATCAGATGCCGTACCGCCGAAAAGAGCTGCACTTACCCTTACAGTTTCATTAGGCTTTACGCTTACATAATCATTGGAAGCATAAACATAAGGATTAGTAACATTAACTGTGTAACTATCATCAGAAACAGTAATAAGGCACGAAACAGAGTTTGAGCCGGAAGATGCTGTCAGCGTTGTACTTCCAGGCTTCAAACCTGTAATTACGCAGGAATAGTTATCTGCCTTTGCAAAAATAACAGAACTGTCGTAAGACCAGGAAATACTTGCCGTATTCTGGTTCTTTGAGGCTTTAAGGTTCACAATTTCCATTGCCCCGATGCTTACAGACGTTTTATTCTTGTCAAAAGAAAGTGTTATATCGTCACTGTAATCTTCTGAAAAAGAAGAAATAAAATGACAGCCTGCAAAAAACAAAAGAAAAATTAAGCTAAAAAGCAAATACAGCTTATACTTTTTCATAGTTTATCCTCCTTCCTCCTTTTATTAATTACCAATGTATGCCTTAAAGTATTCAGTTTCATCTGCACAAGGACAGTTTCTAACCTGAACATAAACAGGGATTCTGTATTTTGCATAACCGTTTCCTGCAGCATAGTTTGCATATTCTACTACAAGGTTTCCTACAAAAGAGGTCTCTTTAATGGTTTCATTACGGACTTCGATGAACTTATCATCATCAATAGTCAGACGGTACATATTGTTAATACCGTTTGTCTCCCAAGACCACGTTCCAGAATTTGAAGTTCTATATCCGTATACAGAGTATTCATGATTATGATACAGAATAAAATCATGAGTGTTATACGAACTTCCACTGCTTGCGCCGTCAACCTTATCACTTTGAACTGCACCTGCCCCTATTCCATCTTTAAGGCTTGATGTTACACGTTCAAAAGTAACGCTTTTAATATAAACATCAGAATAAGGTTCATTTGTTGCATTTACTTCAACCTGTCCTGTAAGATATTCTCCGTCTCCCAGGAAAATCGTATTTGAAGAAGGAGAATAATAAGAATACTTTGAATAGAGGGTATTCAAAACCGGAACATTAACATTTGCAAGATTAAACGGAACCTGTCTTGTTATTATAGGTTTGAAAGTATGAGAAGGATAATAAACCTTAAACTTGATGTTCTGTGTACCAAATTCCTGAGCAGCAGTATTTCCTGCTCCAGAAGAAACAACATTCTCATTTACAGCTTTTATTTGAATATTGCAGTTTGCTTCTCCCTGAACTTCAAATTCAAGAGTGCCGGAAACTATACCGGTTGAGTTTGTGTCAACATTGTTTACATGTTCAGTTATTTCCCATTCATTATCAGAAATCTTCTTACCGTTTTTAAGTACAAGTTTTTCTCCAACTGGACCTGTTGTTGTATTGGTAACAATAATTTTTGCACAGGCAGGACGAAGTTCATAGTTTACATACATCAGTTCAGGCTTGTTATGAACATCCTTTGGAGTAGAAGAAACTATAGTCTTATCAACCGTAAAATGATAGTTATAAGAGTTGAAGACAGAAACAGAGTCTGTCTGTAAAGAAGCATCCGTAACCTGCAGAATAGAATTTCCCTCTGTTGTTTTTCCGGTTACAGCAATTGTTCCTACACCATCAGGATAATAATAAATATCTTTAGTTACAGGGTCAGTCCAGCTTGAAAGATATCCCGCTCCTTCAGTGTTCATATCAAAATAGCTTGAGTCACCTCTATACCATTTTGTAATTTTATCCTTCGGCGGAACTGTTTCCCAATGCAAAGGTTTTGTTTCACCTGGGAAAAGCTGCAAAGATGTAAGATAGTATTTTTCTCTGTTATCTACCAGAACACCATTATTGTATGTAAAATTTGTTTCATCATCATAAACAAAGAATTCAATCCGAGGAGCTTCGCTAATCTTTACTTTACAGCTTGCAGTAGAACCGTTAGAAGGAATCGTACAATAAACCGTAGCAGAACCCGGTTTCAAAGCAGAAACGGATGCTTTATTTCCCTTTGAAACAAAGCTGAAGAAATCCTGTTCTACAGAAGGGTCTTCATCATTTACGACCTTCCATTCAAGTTCTTCACCAGTATCATTTTTTACGGTAGCAATGATTGTCTGAGTATCTTCACCTATAAGAACAGGAAGTTCCTGGTAATTCAGTGTAACAGTCGGTTCTGAAACTCCTGTTACTACAACATAAATTGTAAGAGGATTGATTGCATTTCCGTTTTCAGGAGCATGAGTTACAGTCATTGTTGTTTTTCCGGCATTAAGTGCCTGGATCTGAACATCACTTCCTGTTGTTTTTGCTGAAGTAAACTTTACATAATTGCCGGAGCTTTCATTTATTGTCCAGCTTAAACCTGCAGAATTAACATCAACAGTAGTACCATAAAGCTTTGCAGAAATATTTCTTATTTCGTCTTTATTTAAAGTAACAATAGTTGAGGAAGTATCAGGATATAAACCGATATAAGGTTTTGTTTCATCTCTCTTTGTAACGCTTACAAGAAGCTGAGCTTCAGCCTGCTTAATACCGCCTTTCGTCTGCAGTGTAGCAGTAATTGTACATGACTTTGATGTAACACCAACAGGGAGTGTTCCCGGATGCAGTGTACAGACCATATTGTTTCCAAATACGGTACACAAAGAGTTATCAGAAGATTTATAAGAAATATCACAGTCTACACCGGTAGCCGGAACTTCCATATTAATGAAAGTATCAGAACCTGTAGTAATATCAACATAATTTGAAGCAAAAGCAAAGTCTGTATAATTGCTGATGTAAAGGACAATATCTTTTGTAGAAGCGGCTTTAGGATGCGAACAGTGAATAGTTACTGTTCCTGCACTGATAGGTTCAATCACGCATGATTCACCAGTATAGTTCATGGTAATCTTGTCATAGCTGTCAGCCCACCACTTAAAGTCGTAAACATCTTCTGCGCTTCCGTTTACCAAAGTAGCAGTAATTGTTTTTGCATCATCAGAAGGTTTCATTTTGATAATGCTTTCTGTCATTGAAATATAGCAGTTTGAGACAACTTTTGGTTCACAGATTACAAGAATAGAACGTGTTACAGACGCTTTTGGATGTGATACTACAACCTGAGTAACTCCTTCCTTAAGGGCTGTAATCTGAGCTGAATCATTGCTTGCATAAAGACGTGCAACAGAAGAATCAGCTATTTTCCAGTCAAAACCGGTCGTATCATTTGCGGTACCACCGATAAGCTCTGCCGCTACAGTCTGACTGTCACCGCCAACGGTACATGTTACTATATTGTTACAGCTGATGTACGGATCGAGAGTTGCTGCAACAGGGTCAATTACATTGACAATAATTTCAAGAGGATATGAACAGTATTCATAGTTTTCTACAATAATCTTAGTAGAACCTATTCTCTTTCCATAAATGACCGCAACATTTCCGGAACCTACAACAGAAGCAACAGAAGAATCAGAACTTTTCCAGCTGTAACCAGTAATTACATTTGAATCAGAATTCTTTACGTCAACGCTTACAGATACATTACTCTGTTCGCCAACAGTAACTACATTCTGAGTTGTCGTAAGATATTTAAATCCTTTAAGTTCATCTTCTGTATTTGCAACATTTACAAGGATTTCCTTTGTTATTTCTCCAGCCAGAGTATTTGAAACAGTTATAATAGCCTGACCTGGATTCAAACCTTTAATGTTACAAGTACCGGAAGTAAGGCCAGTAATTTCAATATTTTCACTTCCTTCTGTTACGTTCCAGGAAAAAGCACCACTCTGAGTTGTATTTACAAGCGAGCAGCCTATAGTTGTACTCTGTCCGTTTAAAATGTTTACTACATCATTTTCCGCAGTAATATACACTATATAGTTGTCATTCCATTCATAAAGTTCACCGCATTTTGCATTGATGCTTAATGAATTTGCAGACATTTTATTTGTAACACGGATAGTGCTTTTACCAGGTTTGTTTGCTGTAAGAGTTACCGTACTTCCAGGACTACCTGCAAGGTCAAACACACTTTCACCTGGAACAACATCAACATCAGTCATAGACCAGTTTGTATGAAACTGCATATCAGAAGCACTGATGTTTACACCGCTGACAGTCAGAGATGTACTGTCACCAGCGTTTTCTACTACAACGGCATTGTTATTTGTAGTAAGATAACCAGCATTTTCATCATATATCTCAGAGCTTTCACCGGCTTTTAAAATCGTTACGTTAAACTCAACAGGTTCAGAAGTTCCTACTCTTGCAGTAATTGTACAACTACCTTCATTAAAAGCTTCAACATTTGCCTGAGCTGAATACGTAACGGAAGAATCAGCGTTTACAATACATTTATTTGGGTCAGAAGAACTCCAGGAAACTTTGTCTGACGGAGAAAATCCGAATGTTTAAACGTTAAGTTTTTTTGTTTCTCCGCAGGCAATTCTTAGATATGTAGAATCAGCAAAGATACCTTTCATGCTCTGAAGTTCTTCTTCAGTATCAGCAGCAAGAACAAGAATTTTCTTATCGCTTAAAGCTCCGTCAAGATGAGCAGTAACATAAGTCTGACTTGAACCTGTACCACAGGCAGAAACAACAGTAGTACGGCCGTTAGTCGGGCTTACAGATACCTTAGTAGAATCTGCACTACTCCACTGTACATTGTTTTCATCTCCGGCTTCATGATTACGAAGCTGGGCAGTAATTTCTTTTGACGAACCATTTAAAAGCCTGATAAGACTGTCTTCTGTATTGATTGTTTTTGGATTTACTAAAGCAGATTCAGAAAAGACTTTTACAGTAATTTCTGTATCATAAAGACAGCGGGGATGAGTTACAACAATTACTACCTCACCTTCTTTAAGAGGTTTAATTACAAGCTGAGCCGGACAGGAATTTCCTGAAGTTACGGCAGAACGTGCGTTTAAGTCTTTTATATAACCCGTAACATTCTGAACTTCAACAATACCATTATTTCTTCCATTTTTAATAAACCATGTAAAATTCTGGTTTTCATCTCCAATGTTGTCTTCTCCATCAATACCACCGATTAAACGGACATTTACAGTAGTAGGGTCTTTTCCAACCTGAGTTTGAATATAATTCTGGTCTGTTGTAATATACATCGAAGAATCGATTGCAGAACCAATCTGATTCTGTAGAATTACAAGGATATTTCTTGAATATTCTGCATAAGGATGTTTTACGTTGATTTTAAACGTTCCGTTTTTCTTTCCCTGAATACGGATCGAGTTACCGCTTGCAGTACAGTCTGCAAGTTTTAATGAATCTTCTGGAATTGTCCATTCAAAATCCTCATTGTTTACCAACTTTGTAACATTTTCTACTGTTGCATTAACCGTTACCGGGGTCTCACTTCCATTTACGATAACAGTTGTGCTTGATAAACCGATATAAGCATTTTCAACAATTGTGCTAACACGTACAATAATATTAAGGTCATAATTAGAACTGTCATGACTTACAACAATATTTGCGACACCGTTTGCAAGAGGAATGATTTCAGCAGTATCAAGGTTTGCATGTAAATCAATTATTGACTTTGATTTTTCATCTGCATAATTCCAGTGAAAGCCGTTTGCATAAGCTGCATTAACAGGATTTACAAGGTCAACCTTTACATACTTTGAACTTGTCTCATTTTTATTTATAGAAAACACATTATATTCAGTTGTGATGTAAGTTTCTGTAAGCTTATCTGTATAAACATAAACAACGAATGTATAATCATATTCTGCCTTCTCATGCTTTGCTACAAGCTGGGTAGAACCTGTTTTCTTTGCAGTAACAACACAGTTGTTTCTGGTCCAGCTGATAGAAGCTACAGAATCATCTTTAATTTCCCATATAAAATCTTCCATATCAGCAATTGAACCGCCGTATAAAGATGCTGTTACTATAGTAGAATCTTCTGGCTTAAGCTGAATTACAGAGTAATTAGAATATATATAAGGATTATCATAAGCATCATCACCGTTTGCAATAACGGTAATAAGACAGGTAGCACTTATACCGTTGCATTTTGCACGGATATATGTAGAACCTGCTTTTACACCTGTAATGACAGCACCGGAATTATCAGTTCTAGCTTCAATAAATTCTTTGTCATATTCCCAGGAAACAGAACATTTCCCCTGATTTGCAGAAGGATTAAGTGTAAGTTTAATGTATTCACTATCCCTTACATTAACATTAAGGGTAGACACATTAAAACTTACTCCTTTAATATCTGCATTATAATCATGCGGTGAAATAGACTCTTCTATTGTATTAAAAAAATTGCATCCGACAAAAAGCGAGCAAAACAAAAATAAAGGCAGAAACTTATTTTTCATATACACTCCTTGCTTTTATACATTTATTGATTATTTATATGTTATTTTACACTTTCTTTATAAAAAGAAAAGTACACAAGAAAAGCATAAAAGGACAGCACTTGCTAAAAGAATGCTCATGTTTATTTTATAAACACCCTCATCATTGTAGCTTTCTTTCTTAAAACATTTTCTGATTTTTTCAACAAATTTATTCATATAACAACTCCTTGTATAAAAGTTTATTTTGTCCTGTGATAAGGTTGAGTAACTTCAATATTTTCAACAGGCGGCAAAGAAAGATTCTGATTTACCACAATATTGATTTTAGTTCCTGCCTTAATTTTAATTGTCGGCTGGACGTTCATCGCACGGTCAATAAGCTTGTCTGCAAGTTCATTAGTAACCTGCTGCGTATTTGCAATAATATTCTGAACGTACTGATTTTGTGTTTCTCCCATCGTAGAAGAAAACTCGCTGTTTACGATTGAAAATACGCTCATAAGACCTATAGCCTTAAGGTAAGCCATAGGATGGTCATTAACAAAACCTTTAAGACCGGAAGCACCTTTTGCATCAGTTCCGTTCATATTTCCAAGCTGGATCTGATAACCATCCGGTCGGATTAAAGTATGCCAGGCTACCTGTACACGGCTTTGTGAATATGAGATGCTTGAATTATAAGTTCCGTAAAGAACAGAGTTCTGAGGAATCAAAAGATAACGGCCGTCCTGAGAAGAATAGATATTCTTTGAAATACGAGCTGTAATTTCACCAGGTAAGTCTGTATTAAGTTCAGATGTAAGAACAGCTTCAAAAATAGAACCCTGCCAGAGAGTATTAAGATTCAGCCATTCACCCTGCCCTACATTATTCCCGTTCCTTCCGTTATTAAAGAAAGAGTTTTTTCCAGCCTGATCATTCTGCATATTATAGGCATTATTCCCTGCAGCTGCATTTCCATAAGCCTGACTGTAAGCAGAAAGTACATTGTTCATATACTCATCTTTGGAAGGAAGAGAGTAACTTGAAGTGGCAGATGTAGAAGATGTATTTTTAGCTATCGTCTGCTGATAGTCAGTTGAATAGCTTTGCTGTGTTGAAGAAAGACCTTTTATGCCCGAAATACGCTTTGACTGTAAAGAGTCATTTCTTGTATCTGGAATTTCAACAGAAGAAGAAGAGCCTACACCATTTCCGGTATTTTTGTTTACATACTGTGGTTCATACGGTTTTTTTTCTGTTTCAACAATAACAGGTGGTATTTCATCATCTTCTTTTTTATTTTCAGAAACATTTCCGTAATGACCGGAATCTTCTGCATCATATTCATCAGGAAGCGGATGTTTTGTTGCCATTGAAGCATAATCTTTTGACTGATGAGTTTCTGCAACAGGCTTTTCATTCTTTCCTTTTTTCTTACTGCCAGTTGGCATTAAGAATGTAATAAGAAAAATACCGCCGACAACGATAATAATTACCGTAAGAAGAAACTTTTTGTTCAATACACGAGGTTTACCGCCCGGATGCTTGTCAGCTTCTGAAGTAAAATCCTTTGGAACAAATCTTTTATCTTCTTCTGCATCCAGAGTATCTGCAGTAAATTTGTTTTTATTTTCTTCTGAAGAATTATTTTCTGTCTGATTTTCGGTATTCCGTTCTACCATATTCTGATTTTCCATTTCTGGATTATCTGAATATGGTGTAACATTTTCGGTTTCTAACGGAGTTGCATTTTCAGAAATAGAATCATTTGTATCTTTATTATTAAAATGAGGTTCATCTTTAATTGAAGGATTTTCTTCAACTGTTTTCTGAAAATCATTTACATCGGCAGCAGTACGCAGAAAATCAGGAAGCTCTATGTCTTCCTCTGTTGTAATGTGTTCTTCCATATCTGATTTTACCACATTTGGATTTTCTATATCTGGATTATTTGAACGTGGTACACCGTTACCGGGGTCAGACAGAGTTCCATTTTCCAAATCAGACTTGGGTTCTTCATCTAAATCATTAAGAAACTCAGAATAAGGATTATACTCCTTTGCAGCTTCTTCGTTTTCAGCGTCAGGAGAAAATTCATTGATTTCATCATCTTCATCAATCATTAAGGTTTCTCCTGTAATTTTCGTAATCTTCTTTCAATTCATTTTTTGTTTCAAAGCCGTTGTCTTTTAAAAATCTTGTATATTCAAGATTATCAAAATCAGATTTTGATAATTCTTCACGTTCATTCAGAATGTCCTTAATTTCATCGGCTTCACTTTTTTCATAAAAGATGTCTACATTTTCTTTACCTCTGTTTTTCATGTCAAAACCGAACATTGTACCAAGCTGAATATACATAAAAAGCATACACCCAAGAGCAATGACGGGCATCATAAAACAGTTAGGATATTTTACAAACTTCGGTTTAACGAAAAAGAGGATAAGGCTCAATAAAGAAATACAGGCTTCGCAAAGCAATACATAAAGCTCTCTGTTTGTCTTAAAACCCCAGAATAAGGCCGCCAAATAAACAAAGATAAATACTGTCACAATAATTTTAAAAAGTTTAACCTGCTCTTTTTTATCAGGCGGTGTTGTACGTTCCCACTCTTCTTTCATGCGTTTTCTTTTTTCAAGGCTTTCCTTATATTTTTCAACAAAGGTTTTACCTTCTTCAGTATCTTCCCATTTGGTTTTCTGTTCAGAAGGTTTGTTTCTGTTGAGCCAGTTTATAATTCCCATTTATTTTTCCTCCTGGTTTTCTTCACCTTCATCAATTTTATATTCAAGTACAACATTATCAGAATGCAGCGTTGTTTCTTTCTGAAGTTTTGAATTATAGGTACTCATAAAAGAGTTATTTTTGTTTGGAGGCGGAAGAACGGCATTCTTATCTTCAAGAGTAACCTCTTCTTCAGTTTCTTCAACCTTTACAGCTTTTGGTTCTTTGTAATACTTTTTCTTAATGGTAACTTTTTCTTTACCTACCCTCATTGTAACTTTTTCAATAAGTTCATTTATAACAATAAGATTTTTGTTTACAGAATAATTAATTCGTTCGTTCTTATGATTAAAAAGTACCGGGCTTGTCATGTGAAGGACAGTTTCGTTCATAACGATATAAGTATGCTTACCGTCATCATAAACACGTGTTGGAAGCCAGTATGGTTTTTTGAATACGGAATAACTCATCTTATAATCAAAAGAAAGATATGCCGGATCTACTGCGGTTGTTTCTTTTGACATCTTGTTGATTTCATTCATCGCGTCTGTTTTAATATTGAAAGGCATTGTGTTAGGGTACTTCCACTTTACCTGAGTCATGTAAACATCTTTAAAAGATTTCAAAAGAAGATGATAAACACGCTTGTCTGTAATGATGATGAAGGAAGTAATGAGACCGGAATAAGCAGGTTTTAAGAAAAAATGTTGAGTATCAATGTTGCCGTTTCTTGATACACCCGCTCCGATTTCCCATACCTTTTCTTCAGAAAGGAAAGGCATTTCAATTACCTGCTCTCCAGGTTCAAGAATTAAATCCGTAACTCGATACGGCTGACAGTATATTTCATAAGTAAAATCAGAATCAAAGTCATAATACATTGTACCTGCAGTCCATTTATCAGGTGTCTGTAAAGCTTCTTCCGTAGAGGCTTTTGCAGCGTCTTTACCGGTTTTATCAGGTCTATCAGATTTTGCACTTTCTCCAACCGGATAATAAACAGGCTTTTCTACATAAACAACAGTTTTCGGTACATCAACTTCCTTAAGCTGTTCCTGGATAAGATACTCCTGCATTTCGTTATAATTTGCAGACTGTTCCTTATCTACGGTTGAATAGACCTTTTCTTCCTTTTCTCTTTCAGTACCGAGCTTTTCAAAATCGACAGATTGACAACTACTAATGAGCATTACACCGATTAAACTGATTACTGTTTCTAATAACTTTTTCATAGAATTTATTCTCCTTTAATTTGTAACTGGCTGAATGTCAAAAGATGTGATGTATACACCAAGCGGGTTCAATGTTTTTGTTTCTTCAGTAACTTCATAATAACCAAGAGTAACAAGAGCCGAGAAACGTCTTGTCTGCATAAGACGGCCCTGCTGATAAGTCAAGACATCGTAATAAACTACATAAGTATTTGATGTCTGTTTAAGCGGAGCGTCAATCTTAACTGACTGTGTTCTAACTCCGGTCCACTCATAAGGATTATTTTCAATAAAGAATGTATCAAGCTGATTAACAGCTGCTCCCTGACAGATATTTTCACACTCTCTCTGAAATATTTTCTGAGCATTATAATCAGATGACCAGGTATACATATTTGTAATAAGCTTTAAGACCTGCGAAGTTTTGTGATGTTCAGGAATATTAGATTTTCCCCAGTAAGAAGAATCAACTTTACCGACATAAGTGGCATTTCCATTGTTGTCTACAGTAACAATTACAGGAACAGTTTTTGGAAGAGTAACCGCATAAAAACAGATACCAAGAGAAATAAAAAATGAAGAAAGGGAAACAAGAGCTATAATCTGCCACATACGGGCGTTCTTCTGAGAAAGCCCCTGAATAGTATCAGCAGCAGCTATCATCTCTTCATTGTAGCCGGGCTTACCTTTTCCTTGTTTTTTTTCAAATGAGTTGAACGGAGTCGGTGAAGCATCACCGTCAGAAAAAAATATTTTTGTATTAGAATTAGACATATACCACCTTTAAAGTGTAATTAAAAATAGTGTAAAATAAAATAGTAATATTGTCAAGATTATAGTGCTATGATAGAATTGACAGTGTAGCAGCAGAAAAAACTTGAAAAGATAAATATGTTGCTCTCTTTAATTATAATTCCATAACAAAAGAAACGGTTGTATTCCTCCCCTCTTTACAAACTCCACCACTTGTCATATAATCTAAAATGTAATTACAATTAGTAATTGCGATGAAGCGAAATCAAAAGTAGCAGAGCTTACTGCAAAACTACAATCTTTTAGCGGAGGAAATAGAATGGATAATAACAATCAGGTAACTCAGTGGGAATATAAATATGTAAATGCCGATTTAACAAAATTAAATGAAATCGGAAAAGATGGTTGGGAAGCTACAGGAAATAGTAATACAAATGGTATTTTAGTAAAACGTCCGATCAAATCAGAAAAAAAAGAACCTGAATATGGTTATACAAGATAAACAGTAAAGGCCACCAGAAACGGTGGCCTTTACTG
>SFOB01000133.1 GCA_004554075.1 Treponema sp. | reverse complement strand
TTGGTGCTAGTTCGGCAACGGCTTATGTCTGGATTCAGAAGTAAAAGGAATTGAAAATGCCAGAAACTTTAAAACTGTCAAATCTTGACTAAAGTATCTGTCCTTCGTTATATGTTAATAAACAATTGATTGTCTGCTCGGGGAATCAATTATGGTAAAAAATAATACCCAAGCATCTGACCAGAAATTTCGGCTGATGCACTTCTAACACGGCAGCAGGTTGTAGCAATCCTGCACATTGGCATGTCAACTTTAGACAGTCTTATTCCAGACTCAGAATTACCAATCTGAGTTACGGACTGGCGGACTTGAGTTGAAATGACGGAAAGGACATGGCAGGCGCATGTCGCCCACCACGCCCTGAAATTAAAAATTTACGCTACTGTTACCTCTGAATCAATGTTTGCGGTAAAGTAGGTGTTGCCCGGCTTGGTGACGATGCTTACACTGTAACTTCCGCTTGCAAGGTCGGCTGGAACTGGAACGTCAACCACGTTTGTGCCACGCCTATTGTAGACGGAAAGACGTGTAAGGCCGCTTTCGTTTTCAAGGAACATGCCCTGGTTTTCGTCCGTAATGTCAAAGCTAAGGTTGCGTCCGTGTATGCGGAGTGTTTTTCCGGCCGTGACAGAAAGACTTGAGCTTTCGCTTGCATCGCTGTTGAGCGTGGTAATGCGGTAAATTTTTGCTTCTCCGGTGCTGTCTGGCGGAAGCTGCTTGTATTCAAGCTTTGAGCGTACGTTTTTGGCAAGCGTTTCGTTTGCGTTGAACAAGAAGCCTAAGGTGTGGTTGCCTGTTCCGAGCGTAAAGCCGTCCTGAATGTTTGAACAGGTTCCCGTGGCGTTTGCACGGAGAGTTCCGAACGGAAGCGTTACGTTGTAGCCTTTGGCAAGGTATTTTGTAACGATTGTTTCCATTACCGAAAGCATACCAAGGTAGTCTGCTTCGGTAAACGAGGAATTCCAGTCTGCCATTTCTGTTGCAAGCTGGGAAGTTTTGAGCGTTTGTGAGCACGAACTTCTGAAGCAGAAGCCGTCTTTTGATTCATCTGTAATAAGAAGATTTTTTACAGTTTTAATGTTTAACATAATGTTGCCCTCCTTTGGCAATGTTTAAATGTGGTGGTGGAATTTGTCGAAACCACCTGATTTTGAGATATTTTAGAAGTCATTTCGACAGGCTCAATGACCGTCTTTGACCATCTAAAAATATTTTTTGACAAGGAGAGCCGATGTGTGATATAATTCTTTCATTCGTTAAGAAAAGAGAATCACATTGTGGCTCTCGACCGTGGAAGCTTGTTTAGTAAGTGTTGGCGCATTTACTAAGACAGGCTTTTTTTATACCCATTTCTTCATAGTACCTCCTGTGCATTGAATTTTCGCATAAGGCCTTCCTGAATGCCTTTGAGCATTGCCTTGTCGCCCTTTTCTGCAATCATTCGCCCTATGTGGAACTGCTGTTCCAAAACCATCAAAAGCATTGCAACGCCGGAAAATAAGGTCGCTTCCATTTCTCCAAGGTTGCTCTGCTGTGTGTGCCTGAGCATTATATGGGCAAGCTCATGGAATATAATCTGCATTACTTCTGCCGCAGATTTATTGTCGTTATAGGCAATCATGCGGCAGGTCGCGCCTGTCTGTGGGTCTGGAAAAATAAGGCATAAGCCTTCGTTCCAAAGCCCTATAGACACCTTTTGCAGTTCCAGAAGATTTTCGCTTTTAAAAGCCGAGTATTCCTTTAACACAATGCCCTTTTTGCGAATCATCTCCATATAGTCAAAGCCTTCTCTAAAATAGCCTTCCTCGCTTAAAAGGTTTACCACCGTAAGGATAATCTGGCTTACCTTCCAGCTTGGAAGCGTTTGGGGCTTTGTAGTACAATCCGTTGTTTTTTCCGTTTGTTCAGTGCAGTTTTCCAATCGTTTACCTCCATGTAATGCTGCATTTTTACACCTCTTGGGCAGTTTTGTATTCATCCATCAGGATTCCCACAAGCTTTTTCTTCTGGTTCAGGCTAAGGTTGTCTTTGCTGGAAGCCAAAAGAATTTCAAGCTGCTCGTAGCCGTAATGGGTGTCGTTACCCGTAAGGTAGTCGCTTGTTGTGTTAAGTGCATTTGCGATATTCGCAAGCACATCCGTCCTGGGCAGTCTTCCGCTGGTCATGTAGCGGCTGAATGCTGCCTCTGTAATACCGCAAAGCTCGCACAGTTTTTTCTGCGAGAAGCGGTTTTCCTTCATTAAATCTTTCACCCTCCTTGAAAAAAATTTTTCCTTTGTCTCTGCCATATTAGCCACTCCTATAAAGGCTAGAATTATGAAACCTTGCGGGGTTTCCTTTGTTTGTAGGGCGGGAGCAGATTTGTTCGCCTTACATACATTAAATTATTATACTTTTGGTGAATTGTCAAGTGAAATATAATAAAAAATTCGCCGAAAGTATAATAATTTGCGTGTAAAAATTTCGAAAATTTTTTTGGCAGGATTTTAAAAATTATGATATGATAAAAAAGGTGTATTATGGGCGAAAATAAAGCTTATCTGTCAAACGAAGGTCAATATACTGTATTCTCTTTTGGCGAAACTCGTCTTAAGTTTATAGCACCTTATTCTTTGGAACGCTATGAATCTGTAGTACAGTGGGATAAAGGATATCTGGTGGTAATGGCAAAATATGCTCATAATAATGATTTGGAAGAAGAATATATTGATTTGATTCCAATTTTAAGAAGCCTTTATATAAATCCAGATGAATTCTTAAAACCGATAAAAAAAGTGGAGGTGAAATATGCCTGATTTACAAAAAATTTCTGATGATGCAGATATGATTGTTTGTGGTTTTGCCTACAAAAAGACAAATGAAGGAATTAGCGTATTTGATTTGAATAATGGAAAAGGGGCTGCTGTTTTTGCAGATGACGGAACTCTTATAGAAACAAGTATGGACGATATAGAGTTGTCTATTGCAAAAAAACACTATCTGGCAAATGCAAAATATATGGAAGTTTAAAATGCCAAAGTATTTTTCTTTTAAAGTTTGTGGATATTATCTTTATTTCACTTCCAAGTGTATTCTGGAAGCAATGCATGTTCATGCTAGCGATTCAAAACTAACAGAAGAAAGTTCTGCAAAATTCTTTGTAAAAGGAAATGGTGATTCTGTTTTGCAAGAAAGAGGCAGATTAAATGACCGGGAAATAAACAAAATTCAAGCCTTTATAAAAGATAATTATCAGGCTATGTACGACAAATGGCAAGAATATAGTAAAACAAGTTTCTATATTGGAAAATAGCTCAATTGTGTTTTTATGAGTCGTATGTTTGCAGAATAATCTGTATTGTGCCATAAAGTCCTGAGCGGCGGTCAGCAAAATGTTTTTGTGCGTGCAGGATAATGTTCTGCGGCGGGCGGGAAAGTGTTGTGCGACGGTTAGTGGAATGTTTTTGTACGGAGAGGATTTTGTGGACGAGGCGGGAGGAGAAACTTTTATTTTGGAAGAAAAATCTGGGAGAGCAGTTCCTATTGTATGTGCCTCTAGCGGATTATAGTCAATTGTTCCATCTGCATTGGTAACATCGTATCTTGCTGCACAGTCAGAATTGGAAAGGTTCATGACATCTGGAATTTCAAAGAGCGTTTCAAATGAAACTCTTTGCCGAAATAACAACGGTTGCAAATAAATATACAAATTCATTTTTTCTAAATGTTGTGGAAGAACCTGCGTGAACTGATAATAATGAAATATTTTTATTTCCATCTCTATTTTGGTATCGGTTAACTTTCAATAATTCGATTAAAGAATTCAAAACCAACTTTGGAAACATGGAATCCCGAAGATACCTCTTTGTTCATAAAGAAACATAAACATGATTATATAGAAGTTATAAAGAAATACGAAATCACAGAAACAAAAACCAGAAATATTTTATAAATCGACGAGCAAATATAACTTTGCTGAAGTTTTGAAAAATAGCAAAAGATGTGAATCCAGAAGAGTTCTTCATTCCAGCTGATGAAACTATTGATGGTATTGAGGTTGTAGGTGAAAAAGACAGTTATGTTGGATTGGTACAAACTGTGTCTTCCTATACTTATAGCAGAAAATGTCCTGTTGTGGTTGATAAGATAAATTCTAGTAATTCTTTCGAAGAAATATTGGCAAAAGTTAACCAAATATTCTAAAAAATGTTCTAAAATTGAACACTATTTGCGGTAAGTTGAAAATTATTAAAAATCTGTATATACTAGGAGTACAGGAGGTTCAGATATGCCTATCGCTGTATTACAGGAAAAATTACAGACTCTTCCAGAATCATGTTTTGCTGAACTTTTTGAATTCATGGAGTTTCTTGAATATAAGAATTCTCAGCAGACTAATGGACTGGATATTGCCATAGCCGAAGAAAAAAATGGTGATGTTGAAGTCTTCAATTCATTTGATGCCTTTAAGGTGGCAATGGAAAAATGAAGTATCAGTTAAAAATCACCAGAAGTTTCAAAATTGATTATAAGAAACTCAATAAACAGGAAACTCAAGATACCGACGAAATAATCAAAAAACTTCTGGATGATTCTCCTTTAGAAGAAAAGAATCATGACCATGAACTTACAGGTAATTATTCAGGATATCGTGAATGTCATGTACATCCGGATTTGTTACTTGTTTATAAGAAAGATTCTGACGAATGCGTACTTGTGATGACTTGTTACAGAATCAGTTCTCATACAAATATTTTTGATATTAAAAAAAGCCAGAAAAAATAATTTTCCCCTGGATAAAATATTCGTGATTAAAAGCAGACCCGTCTCGCCATGTTGTCTGAAAAAAATCCATCTTGCTGTACTCCTATGTGTTGCGAAACGATGATTGAAATTAATTCAGCAGTGGGCAGTCTGCTTTTGTTTTTAATTTAGAATGCTAAAAGCACATCTCCTTTTTTGGCTGTTTCTTTTCTGGAGCAACAGTCTGACCATTTTCCGCTGCAAGAGTACGGCAGATTTCTGCACCTCTTTTATCAGCTTCAAATGAAATGTTTGAGAGAGTTGGCATTGTTTTATCACGCTTGTCTGGATCACGGATGTAAACTGTGTGAATCTCTCCTGTTTCATCTTTGAAGTTGTAGAAAACACCTTTTTTGTTTTATTTGAGAGTGTTTTCCATTGCTCCAATTGAAGTGCGTGTAGCTACTACATTTGATTCATAGCCGTTTTCCATTTTTGCAAACTGAACAGGAATAAGGCGACCTGCTGGAAGACAGTAGCCAGAAGCTGCATTGTAGATTGGGTCTACTTTGGTGTATCCATATAAATCTCCTCTGATGTAAGTCATATATGTATTTGCTGGGAGACAAAAAAAAAGGCGTTTGTGGTTAGGGGGTGGGAAAGTGAAACAGATGGAGAACCAATACTTCTTCCAGGAGTTGATGAAAAATTAGCTCTTGTATTCTCAACCAATGGAAACAAAGTAAAAAAACTTGATGGAATCATAAAGAAATTAACAAAGTCAGTTTCAAATGGAATTTTCTTATTTCCAGCTTTGTTTTGGTATAGGCTTACTTCAATAATTCAATTTAGGAATTCAAAACCAACTTTAGTAAATGGTTTATATAACTTATATGCAGAAAAAATAAATGAATAGAAATGTGAAAAAATGTTAGAACAAGAAAGAGTAACTTACGCTCAGAAAAAATTACTGGATTTACTTCAGAAAAGAAAACTGAAATCCTGGTGTGAAGAAAGAAATATGCCTAACGCTACACTTTATAAACTTGCAAATGGAAACATGTAATCCTGATGATACATCTCTGTTCATAAAGAAACATAAACATGATTACATGGAAGTTGCAAAGAAATATGACATCACAGAATCAAATGCCAGAAATATTTTTGTAAACCGTCGTGCAAATATAACTTTGCTGCAGATGCGAAAAATGATAAAAGATGTGAATCTAGAAGAGTTCTTCATTCCAGCTGATGAAACTGTTGATGGCAAATTTTATCCTGAGCAGGGAGATATAGTT
Organism: Treponema sp.; assembly: GCA_004554075.1. Classification (GTDB taxonomy): domain Bacteria; phylum Spirochaetota; class Spirochaetia; order Treponematales; family Treponemataceae; genus Treponema_D. The sequence goes on along the minus strand of SFOB01000133.1, from coordinate 1,833 downwards.
TTGCATTCAGGAAAGAATATGCTCGTATTGTCAAAGTATGAAGTAAACAAAAAATACAGTTTCTTTGTAGGAATTGATCTGGTAGATGGAACTGCTGATGGTATTGAGGTTGTAGGTGAAAAAGACAGTTATGTTGGATTTGTACAAACTGTATCTTCATATTCTTATAGCAGGAAGTGTCCTGTTGTGATTGATAAGATAAATTCTAGTAATCCTTTCGAAGAAATATTTGCAAAATTTAACCAAATTTTCTAAAAAATGTTCTAAATTTGAACACTTGCCATAAAATGAACAGAAAGCTAATTTTTACCTTGTCAGCAAACGATAATATGTTTACAATGATAAGGAATTTCTTCAGGAGATTAAAGACGGAATGTGTAGATTCATAGGTATGGAATATTTGGCCGCAGCTGCATTTATTGCACTGGATAAGGAAGATGTTACTCTGGATGAACTGTCTCAGTATGGTATCAATGTGACAAAGATTCTTGAGGATAGTCATATTTCTGCTGTTATTCTCTGCTCTGAGCATTATGCTTTGGGAATGGTAAGAAATTTTTCGGATTGTTTTGACCTTATTAACGATGATTCTACTTTGCATTTGAAAGTTGCAAAGGATATTTTAATTGCGAGATTCCTGGCGTATATGTCAAAAGACTTGCTTTCGGCATTTACCCAGCAAATGGCAAAATGAGCGAAATCACAAAAATAAAAGACCCTCTATATGGTTATATCAAAATCTAAGATTCTGATATAACAGCTATCCTGAATAGTGCTGAATTCCACCGATTAAACTATATTAGACAAACCAGTTACTCTTCCGTTTTTCCCACTTCCACTCATAATCGTTTTACGCATTCGCTTGGTGTTTATTATTTAGGAACTATTGCCAGTACGGCTCTTGTTAATTCCTTTGCTTCTTTAAAGATTCAGGATTTTGGGAAAGAAGATGCTGAGAAATATAAGCATTTGTTTTTGCTTGCGTGTTTATTGCATGATGTTGGTCATGCCCCATTCTCTCATACTGAGGTTGAAACTGAGGATTTGCGTGTATACTTAAGCGAATATCAGAAGAGAAGTTTCTATTTGGAATTGCGTAAAACTTAATTTCTCTATGTCACAGCCTTGTTCTCTATGTCATTTTATGTTATTATGACATAGAGAATATTTCTTTGGGGTAGAGATTATTACAGAGGATACAATGCATAATTTTGAGTATAAAGAAAATGCTCGTAAATTACTGACACCGGAAATCGTAAATCTTCTTAGTTCAATTTATGAGCACAAAGGCCGACAGCAATTATTTGTAGAAGCAAAGAATGATGAGTTGAAAACTCTTCTGGAAATTTCAAAGGTTCAGAGCACAAAATCATCAAATAGAATTGAAGGCATTTTTACGACAGATAAACGGCTGGAAGAATTGATGCAGAAAAAATCTGAACCACGAAATAGAAATGAACAAGAAATTTCTGGTTACAGAGATGTACTTTCCACAATTCATGAGAGTTATGATTATATTTCACCTACATCAAATATCATTCAACAGCTTCATAGAGATTTATATTCATACAATCAAAATGGTTTTGGAGGAAAATATAAATCCAGCGATAACATTATTGCCGAAACGGATGGAAATGGAATTCAGAAAGTAAGATTTGCACCAGTATCAGCCTTTGAAACGGAAGAAGCCATGAGAATCATGACAGAACGTTTTCTGGAGGAATGGAATAACAATAAAACAGATAAATTACTGTTAATCCCTATGTTCATTTTGGATTTTCTATGTATTCACCCATTTGAAGATGGAAACGGACGAATGAGCAGACTTCTTAC
>SFOB01000132.1 GCA_004554075.1 Treponema sp. | reverse complement strand
CAGAGATTAATATTTAAATGTTAATCTCTGGATCGGTGATGGTCCTATTTTATGACAGACTTCTCTATGTGCTTTTGTCGGGTAGCCTTTATGCTTTGCGTATCCATATTCCGGGTACTTTTTATCCATTTCTAACATCAGTCTGTCCCTGCAGGTCTTTGCTAAAATACTTGCTGCCATTACGCAGGGATATTTTCCATCGGCCTTAGGCTCACATCGGCATTCAATCGGGACATCCGGGCAGCGGGTGCCATCGGTAATTCCCGAAATATCTGAAGCCTTCAAATCAGGATTTTTCTTGAGCATATCTTCAAAAGCAAGCTTCATTGCAAGCATACTTGCTTCTAGAATATTTATTTCATCAATTTTTTTATGATCAACCAGGGCTATTCCCCAGAAGGCTTTTTCTTTGATGATTATTTCAGCAGCTTCTCTTTTTTTTTCTGAAAGCTTTTTTGAGTCATTTAAAATTTCTACAGGAAAATCAGGTGGAAGAATGACAGCCGCAGCACAGACAGGTCCTGCAAGAGGACCTCGCCCTGCTTCATCAAAACCAACAGTCATTTAAAACCCCTGAGCAGTATTTTTTTCTTCAGTAAGCTTTGTAGAATTGTTTACATAAACCGGCTGATTCTTACTTGTATTATTTGAAAGCTGAGCCTTATAAGAGTTTTCCTTAAGTACTGCAGTAAGTCCAAAGAGTTCTGCAATTCTTCCACTGACACCTGTTACAGAGAAATTATTCTTCTGAGCATTCAGATTTCCGCCATTAGCAGAAATTACAACACTTGTTTCAGCATTTGTGCTTATTGAAGAGTTTTTTATAGACATACGTGACTTAACTGCAGAAATAAAGGAAACATAAGAAACTGCATTAGCAGAAGCCATCGTATCAGAAATATTTATGATTGCATTGCTTGCATCTATTACAGTTCCATTTCTTGCAAAATCAGCACCAATAATACAATTTTTCATAGTTAGAACAGAGTTTTCAAGCTTAATTACAGGTACAATAGACTTTTTTGAAGAATCTGCAGTGTTGTGAATTCGGCAGTCAGAAATCTCAAAGGTAGAAGCCTTTACTATAAGAGATCCTTCCGGACCAAAATTTAGACGGGCATCACCATTATTTGTAATTTCAAAATTTGCAGAAACATTGTAAGCACGATTAATCTGCATCTCCCCTTTTACACTGAGTTTTACAACGCGTTGTTTTGTAAGAGCTGTAGAAAGCTGATTAAAGTCTGTAAACGGATGAAGAGAGGTACCATCAGCAGCTTCAGGATCTCCCTCAGCATCAAAGTAGTAATTTGACTGATCAATAACTACTGCAAATTCTACAGGGCTGCTTTCATTGTCATCAGTTTTTGTATAGGCAGAAACCTTATAATAAACAGGACTTAATCCATTCTGAGCCCAGCGTAAAGAAAAGTTTTCACCCTTTACTTTTTTATAAGCTCCAAGAGGAACATTCTTAAAAAGTTCATCTGTTGCTGAATAATTTAGATTTGATTCACTGAGGGTAAGAGGCTGGCTCAAGGCAACATAAAGTTCAGCCCCGCGAACTCCAGTAATCTTTACATCTACACTTCCTCTTGAAACAAAACCTTCTGCATTTGTTTTTATAACGGGAATCTGTGGCGGTCTTCTGTTTATATTATACGAAACTGTAAACTTACCCTGATAAACAGAACTTGCAAAAACTCCAAGCGTTAGATTTCCAGAAACAGCATCACCATAAAAAGCATCAATTCCTACTTTAGAAAATAATTCAGAATAAGAACCATCTGCTTCATTTCTTAAACTTAAAGCATAGGAATCGTCACCTTTCAATGAATAAATTATACTGCCGTCTTCCTCTTCTTCCCGAATAACTTCTGGTTTTGGAGGAAGAACAAAAAACTCTATTGGATTTCCTGCATCATATTCCAGCGGCTGCCATGAGATCATATGACTTACAGAACGGTCTATGCGGCGTGGTTCAGTTGGAAGTCCCCAGTATTCAGAATCAACTTTATAAATGAGGTTATCGTCCAGAAAGCTTATAGTTTCCCAATCTGTAATTTCAAAAGGGACATCTCTACGGCTATAAACTCCGGCAGATTGCGGATAAGTTTTTATTATAAATCGATATTTTATATTTCGGTTTCGGTCAAGAATAGTACAGGGAATATAGCGGGAAAGAACACTCTCTGATGAGAGACAAAGTGTTCGGGCAGGCATATAATTTTCAGGTGCATTTTTATCCTGTAAAACTCCAAGATAAAAATACAAATCTTCAGGAATTACAAGCTGGCTTCCGGCACTGTAATTCAAAATTCCGCCGTCAAAAAATGTTTGAATAAAATCATGATAGGGAGTTTTTGCAGCATCGTCTGCCTGAACGTTATAAAAAACCGAAGTTTTTTCTTTTTTTCCGTCAGAACCAATTCGGGTTATATTAACCTGAACCTGTCCAGAAACATCCAGCAGAACAGGACCGTCATAGGCAAAACCGAAAGTCTCGGGATCTGCCCCGTCAACAGAATAAAAAAAGTCACCGTCACCTGAATTATCAATTACAAGCATCTGTTTGTTAGACCAAACACCTTCAGCAGGACTAAGCAGATTGATTTCTGCGGCAAGCGGAAAAGACATTACAAACAGAACACTTAGAATGATAAACAATGAAAGTAACTTTTTTTTCATATCCCGTCCTAATTTTAGTTTCTGAAACTATGCTTCAAGGAATGGTCCAAGAATATCGCGCAGTTCCGGATCCTGAGAATAGTAGTTCTTCTCAAGTTCTTCTTTTGAAAGACCAACCAGCTCGTGACTCATGTAGTGAATCCAGCGGTTTTCATCCGGAGTATTGATTACAAACTTGCGGCAATAATAATCCGGCTGAATTGGAAGCTGTTCTTCCTGGTAAGTAAAATATTTGTAGTCGTGAACAACAACCTTAATATCCTCGCGAGGCATACCTCGGCTGTTGATAAGTGTTTCTACAAGTGAATTGATTGTACGGCCTGAATCGAAAATATCATCAACTAAAAGAATCTTGTCGCCCGGACGAAGGTTCTCTGGAGGATATGTCCAGCCGTCAATAAATACTTTAGTGTGCTGAGCAACATCGGAATAAGAGCGGGCAACTACTCCAGCATACAAAACCGGATGAAAGCTTTCTCTCTTGCTGATAATCTTAAAATACTCGCTGATAACATTTGCCATGTAAGCACCGCCGCGAAGGGAACAGTAGATTACATCTGGAATAAAACCGTCTTTATAGATTTTGTGCGCCAGCTTAAGCGCGTCATTTCTCACCGTGTCATAAGGTAAAAATTCTTTGATCATAATAGTTAATTATAACGTCTTTTTATGATTTTTACTACTGATTTTTGAAAATGCAAACTGGCATAACCAGCTGAACAAAACCAGAAAACAGGTAACCGCAAGTACTTCTGCAGATTCAAGGTGGACCTGAGCCTGCTGCATAAGAGAGCCAGCTGCATAACGAGGAAGACTTAAAACTTCACCGGCAGCAACAACTTTCCAGGAAATTCCAAAGGCAGATTCAGCACCGGAAGCAAAAGCCGGGGCAGCGGCAGGAAGACGGATATAGAAAAAGGCTTTCAAGCCTGTAAAGCCACGGCTATTCGCTTTAAATAATTTTTCAAGATTTTCAGGTGAATGAAAAAATCCTTTTTGACTTGCAGTTATCACAATCGGTAGGCACATCAAGATAGCAACAAAAACCGGGACTATACCGGAGGTAAACCAGAACAGAGCTGGAAGTATAAGGGCAATAACAGGGGTTGCTCTTACCAGTCCTAAAGGAAATTCAAGAAAAGCGGCAAAAGCTTTTGAATCTGCGGCAAAAAGTCCTAGAAAAAAGCCTGTTATCAGGGAAATCAAAAAAGCAATTATTACCCGTGAAAAAGTAAAAGCAAAGGCTTTCCAGAATAGTCCTGTGCGGACAAGTTGGGAAAGCCTTAATAAAACAGTATGAGGATAAGGAAGTATAAGCGGTGCACTGATTATTGCAGCCACCGCATACCATGCCAGAATCAGAAAAAAAGGAGAAATGATTTTACAAAAACTCTCTTTTTTCATTAATCAGCATTAATCCTATTTATAATAAAAACCTTTATCTGGAAGCTTTCCACCAATAGAAGCTTTATCGTTTTCCAGGAAAAGTTTTAAAAGTTTTTCAATTGATTTTTTTGCAGAACTTGCCGGAACAAAAGTATAATTTGAAAGAGGGATTGCTTTTGTTACAATACCAGCAGCAAGGCCAAGATTATGCTTTTCACACAAAGCTCCAGCTTCGGCAGGATTTTTTATTGTCCAGTTTACAGCTGCATCATATTCTGCAAGAAGAGTTGCCATAAACTTTGGATTTTCCTTTGCAAAGTCTGCGCGTACTACCATTACAGAAAGAGGATAGATTTCTTTTTCCCCAGTAAGTTCAAGATATTCTTTCTGGAAATCCAGGGCTGCAATAACCTTATCTGATTTTGTTTTTGCGATTGTTGCAAAAGGCTCAGGAACTACAGCGTATTCGATTTTGCCTGAAATGAGCTGTGCTGCAATCTGAGCAGTAGGAATTGAAAAGTCCATAGTTACATCTGCTTTATCACCTTCCCAGGTCATTTTATTTTCCTTAAGCAGATAGCGGAACATATATTCAGGAGTTGCCCCCTGTCCAGCTACATAAACTCTTTTACCTTTAAGATCCTTAAAGCTATGGATGTTCTCGTCGGTTGTAATAAGGGAAAGATTTCCAAGACCAACTACGGCACAAGTGATGATTGATTTATTGCCGGAATTATAAACTTTGGCTGCAACATTGGCAGGCATAAAGCCAATATCGATTTCTTTTTTTATCATTTTTGGAAGCAAAGCCTGCGGGTCGGCAAACTTTTCAAAAGTTAGTTCTGCCTCACTTCCATCTGAGGAAATTGTATTTTTATTTTCCATCAGATATGCTGCCGGAACACAGGTTGGGCCATTGAGAAGCCCTACACGCACCTGAGTTGTTTTTTCTGCCTGTGCAAAAAGCTTAAGAGAGATAAGACTTATTGCAAGGAATACAAATGTTGTTTTTTTCATTTTCAACCTTCTCCAATTTTACTTTTATTTTACCACCATTGCATTCAATTGCAACAGTATTAAAATCTTTTCCGGCATTTGAAAGAAGCTCCATAGAAAGAGGATCTTCAATTTCCTTGCGGAGCAGGCGCTTCATTGGACGGGCTCCCATTGCAGGATTGTATCCGTTTTCAATAAGATATTCCTTTGCCTTTGGCTTGAGGCTGATTGTAAGCCCTTTTTCTGCAAGACGTTCGCCAAGCTCAGCAAGCTGAATATCAAGAATCTTAGCAACCTCTTTCTTTGTAAGAGCATCAAATACAATTACATCATCAATACGGTTGATAAGTTCAGGGCTC
>SFOB01000131.1 GCA_004554075.1 Treponema sp. | reverse complement strand
AGATAACCGGGGCTACCGTCTTATCGTAACTATTGATGTTCCTTTTGGTACACAGCTCACCGGAAAAGTTCATAAACTTCAGCAGTATATAATAGACAAAATTGAATCCTTTACCGGAATCTTAATTGAAGAAGTAAGTATTATTATTGATAAGATTTCTAAGCCTGCCAGTATGAAATAAGCTTATTATGCTATGCCTGCCGACTGTTTTGGTTACGCGATTTTTTTCCTTGTTCTTTAGGTGTCTGTTTCTTAGGCTGATGAGCCTTTACACCACATTCATTCAAAGCAGCTTTTACAGCAAATTCAAGTTCTTTTCTAACCGGATTCATTGGAAGTACAAAGTTACGGCATTCTGCCCAGGTTTTTCCATAAAGTTCTGTATATGAATACTTATCTGCAGTTTCTTTTTTCCAGTCTGTAAGAGTTGCAACAAAGTCCTTAATCATATAAAAAAGCTTTTTACCAAGTCTAACTTCTGCTGAATTCTGATTAAGTTCACTAAGCTTTTTTATGCTTTCCATATAACTCTTTTCAAAATCACGGCTTTCATAAATAAGGCCTGTTGCAGAAGGCTGAAGATAAATAAATAAATCTGTATCCAGCGCTTCCTGAATAATCTCATAGGCATAAACATTATTAATGATTTTCAAAAGCTCTTCTGTAAGGCGTGATGGTGAAACCTGTGACAAGAGGCTTGCAGAAGAACGGATTTTATGTCGCAGAGAATGAGACATTTTTGCATGGGTTGTTGCAGAATATTTTATTGCACGAAGCATGCGGACAGGATCTTCTACAAAAATGCGGTCAATTGAAATTACAGGACGAAGAACATGTTTTTTGATATCACGCATACCGCCAACATAATCTATTACCTGCTCCTGAATAGGATCATAATAAAGGGCGTTCATGGTAAAGTCACGGCGCTGTACATCTTCTTCTATTGTTCCAAAGTCGTTACCAACAGAGCCTTCTGCGTTTGAACGGAATGTACTTACTTCAAAAATTTTAGTTCCAAAAACAACATGAACTAAACGGAAGCGGCGTCCTATTATGCGAGAATTTCTGAATATTCTTTTTATCTTAGATGGTGTGGCATCGGTTACAATATCAAAATCTTTTGGTTTGTTTCCAACTATTAAATCTCTTACTGCACCGCCAACGATATAGGCTGTATAGCCGGCGTCTCTTAATCTGTTAATAATCTGCAGTGCATCAGGATCTATGTTTTTGTTTGATATCAGGTGTTCCGTTTGTGTATAAACAACAGCCTTTTTTACTGGCCGTCCTTGACCATCGGTACCATATCTAATTAACACAATTAATGATATTATTTATATTTATGATTATTAGTCAATAGTATAGAAATAAAATAATGTGTTCTATATTTTTGAAGTTACTCCCATAAAAAAAATACTGCAGCCAACGGGGATGATGTTGTCTGCAGCATTTTTTTTATTCCGCAACTTCAAAAATGCAATATCAGATTTCTAAATATAAATAATATTATTATCTAACCGGGCGGAAAACGTCATTGCGAGGCCGAAGGCCGTGGCAATCAATTAAATCGTTTCTACCCAATTAATAATATCATTTTCTACGGTTTCTTTATCTTCTTCATTCAGGATTTCGTGGCGGTCGCCTGGGTATTCTTTGAAATCTATTTTTGACATGCCATTTGATTTGTAGATTTCTATGAGATTTTTGATTGTCTTGCCGTAGGTGCCAACCGGGTCATCACTTCCCCAGATAAAGAATACAGGAAGATTAGTCGGGATTTTTTTGATATTCTTACTCTTGTGGATTTTAGAAAGACCTTCTGTCATGCTGCAGAAGAAAGAGTTTGTAAGAGGAATACCACACCAGTTATCCATCATGTACATATCAACATTCAGATTATTTTTAGAAAGCCAGTCCAGCTTTGTTCTTACAGGATTGATTTTCTTATTATAACTTCCAAATGAAAGTGTATCCATAATTTTGAGACAGCTGTTCTTTCCGGTAAAGAAAGTAATAAGATGTGCTGCAAATTTACCAAAAGCTACAAGAGCTTTCTGAGGACCTGCTGTACCGCAGAGAATGCAGGCATCAATATCATTTCCATACTCTTCAATAAAGCCCTGAGAAACAAAAGAACCAAAAGAATGTCCCATAAGAATTGTCTTTTTGCCAGGGAAGTCTTTTTTAAGATTATCAGTTACTGCCTTAAGGTCTAAAACGGCGCGGTCAAAGCCCTTTTTATCAGCAAGTTTACCAAACATGCCGTTTCCGTTTTTGTCTGCAAGTTCTGCGGAACGGCCATGGCCACGCATATCATAAGCATTAAGAACATATCCGTGTTCTGCCAAGACTGAACCAAAGCGGTCGTAGCGCAGAGAATGTTCTGCAAGACCATGATGAAGCTGGATTACACCTTTGATTTCTTCTTCTGCATCTGGCTGCCAGCGGTTAAGGCAAAGCTCATAGCCGTCATCCATTTTAAGCGTAAAACTCTTCATCAACATATTGTTTTCTCCTTTTTATTGTAACTAAATGATTGTTCTGTTAATATTAATAGTATGACTATTATAACAGAAAAAATGGTATTTGGGGGAAAAAGTTTAGGAAAAATTGATGGAAAGAATGTTTTTGTTCCCTATACCATTCCTGGTGAAAAAATTGAAATTAATATAACAGAAGAAAATAAAGATTATGATAACGCAGAAGTTGTTTCAATTATAGAAAATTCACCACACCGCATTATTCCGCCCTGCCACTATTACGGCAAGTGCGGCGGTTGTAACATGATGCATATTGAGCCGTCTTATCAAAAAGAACTTCGTAAAGGTATACTGTCAGATATTTTCCGCCAGAACGGAATTGATATTTCTAACAAAACACAGATTGTCGATGGCCCTGATTTTAATTACCGCTGCCGTTTCCAGCTTAATGATGGCGGTCTTTCCCAGCGCAAATCAAATGTAGTAATAAAAATTGAAGAATGTCTATGTGCAGAAAAAAAAGTAAATGAATACCTGCAGAATACAGCAGAAGAGCCTGATGCCCGCCCTAAGGGACGCAGCCATCTCTTTGGTTCAAGCTTTTCCACACAGGAACTCATGGTTGCCGCAGAAGAAAACTTCAGAAATGCTAAAACAAAAATTACCGGCGGTGGCCAGAAAAACAAAAAACTCAAGATAAAAGAAAATAAATATTTTGCAGGAACCCTTGCCTCTCCTGAAAATACAATGACAGTTGAACTTGGCGGTCACAAGCTTTCTTTTGATGTAAGAGGCTTTTTCCAGTCTAATCTTTTTGTATTTGAAAAGGTATGCCGTCTTATCACAGACCTGCTGCCAGGTGGAAAAAATATTCTTGATATGTATGCCGGCTGCGGGTCCATTTCTACCTTCCTTACAGAAAAATATGAAAATGTTGTACTTGTAGAACATAACCGGGATGCTCTTGTTTTTGCAGAACAGAATCTTGCAGGAAAAAAGCATATATCTTATGGCCTTAGCGGTGCAAACTTCATCAAAACCTGTGCATCAACTTTGCCACCTTTTGATGCAGTAACAATTGACCCTCCTCGTTCAGGCATGGAAAAAGAGGTTCGTAACTGGCTTGCTTCTTCTAAAGTACCTTTAATTCTTTCTCTTTCCTGTGATCCTGCAACCCATGCCCGTGACTGTGCTGCCTTAATTTCTGCCGGTTACAGCTTAAAGCAGATTTATCTTCTGGACTTTTATCCTAATACCAGCCATATAGAAAGTCTTGCCCTTCTGGAGCTCAATCAATAATGTTTAATAAAAGATTTAATAAAATTAAGATAATCCTGACAGTATTTATTTCTCTGCTTATTACAAATCAGCTTTCTTCTCAGGAAACTCTTTCAAATTATAATACAAGCTGGACTTCAGTTTTGCCAGGAACTGCCCTTTGCGAGCCGGAAGTAACTTCTTACGGCTTTTGCCTTGCAACTGACGCAAGAAACATAATGGGCTTTTCATCTTCCGGAGTTCTTTTATGGGAAAAGAATGTCGGTCGTGTAAGAAAACTCAGCCTTACAGTTCTTCAGGATGATTTTATTCTCTTTTATGATAAAGACAAAAATATAATCCGTCTTTTTAATCCAAGCGGGACTGAACTCTGGTCTAACCCCCTTGATTTTACTATGGCAGCAAAGCCTTTTGCCGGCCGCGATGGACGCTTTTTTGTTTACGGAGAAACTTCGGTTATCTGCTATGGAATTAATGGAATTGAAAGATGGCGGCTTGAAACAGAAATGCAGAAAGAACTTTCAATGCAGGAGCTTCCTGATGGTTCAATTATTGTTTTTCTTTCAGACCTGAACGGTAAAACAAGAGGCCTCCGCATCTCTCCTTTTGGCGAAATGCTTGAAAACATTACTTTTTCCGGCAGTATAAAAACTACAAATACCTGTAAGGATGGAATCCTTCTGAATTTTACTGATGGAAGTGCCGGACTTTTTGCCCTGAAAAACAACCTTGCAGAAAGCCAGTGGGTTGCAAAAGTTCAAAGCGGAAATTCATTGTTTTTAGTTTCAAGTGACTTTCAGGATTTCATACTTCTTTCTCTTTATAAAAATCAGATAACAATTTATAAGCTTAATGCAAAAGACGGTTCCGTTCTTGCCTCTAAAACTATAAATGATTTAGACGGAACTGCCCTTATAAAATCAGTTTACACAGATTCAGGACTTTTTATTGCAGATTCTTACAATGCCCTTTTACTTTCAGAAGATTTTACAGAAATATGGTCTGCTTCAATGCCTGAGAACTTCCGGAATCAGACAATAAATCAGCTTGCATACCTTAAAGATGATTACCTTTTGTTCTGCTCAAAAAACTGGTCTATGGCTGCTTATCACACAAGACAGACAACTTCCTCTAAAAATGCTGGAACTGTCTTAAAAAAGATACATACTGATTATTCTTCTTTTGCTCCTCTTGAGCTTGCAGAGATAAATTATTATTTACAGGGTGATTTTCTTTCATATCTCAAAGATCCGGAACGCATTTCAAGACTTAAAAAGGGAAATTATAAAACAGATGAAGAAGAATGGCTTACCCAGACCCTTTCTCTTGCAAAACTTTATCATATGGATGCCCTATCTTCTGACTTTGGAACCCGTACCGAAAAATCTGTTTTTCAGACAGATTCTGCAGGCTTTGAAACAATTCTTGTTCAGCTGGCTCTCTTGTGCACAGATCAGACACAAAACGCTATAGCAGCAATTCTTTCTGACAGTAATAATAAATTATATTGCCGTACTCTTCTTGCAAATCTTTATGGTTATGATCCAGATGGAAAGCTTCTGGAAGCCATCGAAAGAAATGCTGTAAAAGCCGGTAATAAAGATTCTGCTTATCTTAATACAATCTGTGATGCAGTTTACTCAATCTGCCTTTTCATGGGCCGACCTGCCTGGAATAAAAAAGGAAAACAGATATTAAAATCCTTCATGGGGGCCGGCTACAGCTATTACCTAGATCGGAAGAGCAC